>NZ_JACARZ010000168.1:0-508 GCF_013386315.1 Pseudomonas sp. P7779
GTGTTGTTCGGCGAGTTGTTCGTCGCGCCAATCCTGGGGGAGTACCTGGACCTGTTTGCCCAGGTCAGCATCAACGCCTTGCTGGTGGACCGTGTGGTCAACATGACCGATGAAGGCGTCGATGTGGCCGTGCGCATCGGGCATTTGCAGGAACCCGGCCAGCAGGCGATCAAGGTCGGCGAGGTGCGTCGCGTAGTGTGCGCGGCGCCGGCTTACCTTGAGCGGCACCGGCCACTGCACCCCGGGCAACTGCGTGAGGCGAAGATTGTCACGTCGTCTTCCAGCCAGTTGGTCAGCGAATGGCAGTTCAGGGAAGGCGGCCAGCCGTTGAGCGTGGCCGTTGAGCCGCGCCTGGTAGGCACCGCCAACAACGCGGCGAACAACCTCGCGCGCCTGGGCTGGGGCGTCACACGGGGGGTGGCTTATCAGGTGGCCAGCGATGTGCGTGCAGGCGCACTGGAGATCGTCCTGCAAGACTTCGAACCGCCGGACTTGCCGAACCATGTGG
>NZ_JACARZ010000169.1:0-8885 GCF_013386315.1 Pseudomonas sp. P7779
CGCAGTGCGCCACATTAAACCTCATGAAATCCCGCAACCCCGGCTCATACCCGAACAACGCCCCCGGCGCCAACACCATCCCGCGTTTCAACCCGGCTTCAGCCAGCCGCTCACCATTTACCCCCGCCGGCAACCGCGCCCAGATAAACATCCCCCCCTCAAACCCCATCGGCAATTCACACCCACAACGCCGCAGCCACTGCTCAACCCGCCCCCCAGCCTCCAGCAGCCGCTGAACCATGCGCTTGCGATGCCGGGCATACCCACCCTCACTCAGCAGCCGATACACAATCTGTTCGAACAGCTCCGACGTTATGCCGCCGCTCATCAACTTCATATTGGTCAGATTCGCCGCCAATTGCGGCGCCGCCACCACATAACTGACCCGCGCGTTCGCCGTCAGCACCTTCGAAAACCCCGACAGGTACGTCACCTGCTCCAATCCCGCCAAAGTCGCCAGGCGCGGCGGCGGGTTAGGGTGCAAATCCCCGTAAAGATCATCCTCAACGATATGGCAGCGATACTCCCGGGTCAGTTGCAACAACCGAAATGCCTGGCTCGGGCTGAATGAATGCCCGGTGGGGTTATGCAACACGCTGGTGGTCAGGTACAGGCTGGGACGATGCTCCGCCAACAACTGCTCCAACGCGACAAAATCAAACCCGTCAGGCCGCCGGGCGATCGTCACCACCTTGACCCCATGCAACGCCAGGTTCGCGTGGAAGTTGAAATAACACGGTGCATCCAGCAGCACCGTGTCCCCGGGCCGCGCCAGCAGGCGCATGAGCATGTCCAGGCCTTGCACCGTGTTGGGCGTGGTGATGATTTGCTCCACCGGCACCGACAACCCTTCACCGTGCAGTTTCTGTTGCAGCGCCTGGCGCAACGGCAGCAGGCCCGCCGGGGTGCCCAGCCCGGCGATGCGCAGGGTAGGGGCGCGGACTGCGCTGCGCATGGCCTGGCGCAGGGCTTCGGAATCCAGCCAGTCTTCCGGCAGATGGCCGCCGCCGGGGCGCAGGTCGCCCTGGGCCATGGCCAGGGGGCGGCGCAGTACGCTGAGCAAGTCCTGGGGCAGCAAGTCGACCCAGGTGCTGGACGACGGCTGTGCCAGGCTGCTGGCGACAAAGTGCCCGCGGCCCTGGCTGGAGGTCAGGAGGTGACGCCCGCGCAGGCGATCCAGCGCTTCATTCATGGTGAATTTTCCGACGCCCAGCAAGGCTCCCAACTCACGCACCGAAGGCAGTTTGCTGCCAGCGGCCAATTCGCCTTGCTCGATCGCATGGGCCAGGGCATCGACGATCTGCTGCACCTTCGGTGCTCGGTCATGAAAGTGAATCGCAGGAATGGGCATCACACTGTCCTTAAGTTTGCCGCCAGCTTCACCGGTAAAGTCTGCGCGTATATCCGTAGAGTTTACCTGCCTGTGGCGGCACGTGCGCCCTAGACTGCAAGCCCTCTTTCCTGCTGTGAAATTCCACGCCATGGCCACCGCGCTGACGCTGTCTTCGTTTTTGTATTTCCTGCTGCTGTGCACCACCCTGGCCTTCAGCCCCGGGCCCATGACCTTGTTGTTGCTCAGCCTCGGCCTGAAGGACGGCCTGCGCCGCTCCCTGCCGGCGCAGTTCGGGGCGAGTGTTTCCTACCTGGTGTCGATCCTGATCTTTGCCGTGGGTTTCTCCGAGCTGATCAAGGATTACCCGCTGATCACCCGGATCATCCAGGTGGTAGGCGTGGCCTACATCCTTTACCTGGCCTACAAGCAATGGACCAGCAGCGGAGTGACCATCAAGACCAACGATGCAACTGCGGAAAATGCCCGCAGTCTTTTCGGCAAGGGCCTGCTGACCGGGTTGTCGAATCCCAAGGCGATCATTCTGTTCAGCGCGGTATTCCCGCAGTTCGCCGCCATCGGCCAGGGCAGTGCCGCCGCCGACATCGCGATCCTCGGCCTGACCTTCCTGCTGCTGCAATTTGCCAGCGGCTGCCTGTATTGCTACTTCGGCCAACGCATCAAGCACGTGCTGGAAAACCCCAAGCGCCGGGTGTTGCTGCAACGGGCCACGGCGGTGTTGCTGCTGGGGGTGGCGCTGATGCTGGCCAGGGGCTTTTCCAGCTGAAGGTCAGCTTATGAGCGGTAGTGGCGATCTGCCGGTGCCCTGATAGACTTCGGGCATTCATCCAGGATCAAGCCAGACATGCCAGCCGCAGGAGGAAACGGACTTTCGCTCGCTTCACGCTTGTACAAGTCGCGCACCCTGGGGTTGACCCTCGGGTTTGTCTGTGTGGCCGCCGCCATCTACCCGCTGGATAAATCCGCTTGGGTCTGGGGAGTGATGATCGCCAATGCCTTCATCTGGCCGCATGTGGCCTACCAATGGTCGCGGCACTCGAAAAACTCCCTGCGCTCGGAACACCGCAACCTGCTGTTCGACTCGTTTTGCGGCGGGTTCTGGGTTGGCGCCATGCAGTTCAACCCGCTGCCCAGCGTGACCACCTTGTCGATGATGACCATGAACAACGTCGCCATCGGCGGCCCGCGCTTCATGCTCGCCGGTTGGGTGGCCCAGGCGCTGGGCATCGGCGCCTCGATGCTGGTGTTCACTCCGGCGGTGACCGCCCTCACCAGTGAAGTGCAGCTCTACGCCTGCCTGCCGATCCTGATGCTGTATCCCCTGGCGCTGGGCTGGATCTGTTACCGGCAAGCGATCACCCTGGCCCGGCACAAGCGCGAGTTGCTGGCCCTGAGCCGCACCGACAGCCTGTCGGGCCTGCTCAACCACGGCGCCTGGAAAGACCACCTGGAAATCGAGTTCCAGCGCTGCCGCCGCGACCAGCAGGGCGCCGCCATCGCGCTGATCGACATCGACCACTTCAAGACCATCAACGACACCTACGGCCATGTCACCGGCGATATCGTGCTGCGTCAATTGAGCAAAGTGCTGCGCCAGAACCTGCGGGCCACTGACCTGGCCGGGCGCTACGGTGGCGACGAATTCTGCGTGATCCTGCCGGACATGCCCCTGAACCGCGCCACCGAGGTGATGGACGCCCTGCGTGATCGCTTCAACTCCCTGGCCTACGCACAGGACCCGACCTTGCGCGCCAGCCTGAGCATCGGCCTGGCGCCATACCGGCCGGCACACGCCGACGCCACCAGTTGGCTGAACGATGCCGACCAGGCCTTGTACGAGGCCAAGAGCAGCGGGCGCAACCGGGTCAGTTCGGTGCAGGGAAGTTGGTTGAGGTCGATCTGAGGATCAACAAATCGGTGTTTGTCAGGTAGGGTGGAGCGCTACCTTCCAACAAAAACAAGGATCGGTTCATGCTCTTCAACTTCCCGCGTACCTTGCTGGCGGCCACCCTGGCGCTGTCTTTCGCCATGCCGGCCTTCAGCGCCGAACCCCACAAACAGATCCAGGCCGATTCCGAGCAGTACAAGGCCGACGCCTTGAAACTGCTGGAGCGCCTGGTGAATATCGATTCGGGCTCCGGCTACGAGCCGGGCCTGACCCAAGTGCGTGACATCGCCGTCGATGAGCTCAAGCAACTGGGTTTCAGCATCCAGCTGGTGCCGGATGCCGCCGCTCATAACAGCCATGTCATCGCCACCCTCAAGGGCACCGGCAAGGCCAGGATCCTGCTGATGGCCCACATGGACACGGTGTTCAAGGAAGGCTCGGCGGCTGCCCGGCCGTTCCACATCAAGGACGGCCGCGCCTATGGCCCGGGCGTAATGGATGACAAGGGCGGCATCGTCGCCGGCATCTACGCCTTGAAGGTCCTGAAAAACCAGGGCTTCAAGGACTACGCACAAATCACTTTCCTGCTGGACGCCAGCGAAGAAACCGGCACCGACGGCGCGTCCGAGCTGATCCGCAACACCGCCAAGGGCCACGACGTGACGCTCAACCTGGAACCGGGTCGCCCGGCCGATGGCCTGGTGGTATGGCGCAAAGGCAGCGCCACCGCCGTGGTCGAGGTCAAGGGCAAGGCCGCCCACGCCGGCGTCGCCCCGGAATTGGGGCGCAACGCGGCGATGGAAGCGGCGCACCAGATTCTGCAACTGGGCAAGCTGGGGGATGCCGAGAAGAAAACCACCATCAACTTCACCGTGATCAACTCCGGCGACCGGGTCAACGTGATCCCCGACCAGGCCACCGCCAAGGCGGATGTACGGGCGGCGTTGCCGGAAGAGTTTGACCGGATCGAGAAAGACCTGGCACGGGTCTCGGCCAACAAGCTGATCCCCGAGACTGAAGTGACCACCAGTTTGCACCGTGGCCTGCCGCCGATGCCGCAGACGCCGGAGTCGGACAAGCTGGTGGCGATTGCCCAGGGGATTTATGGCGAGCTGGGGCGCAAGCTGACCATTGAGGGCAGCGGCGGGGCGGCGGATGCGAGCTTGTCGGCTGGCGTGGGTACGCCGACCCTCGACGGGTTCGGGATTGTCGGGGGCAATATCCATACGCCGGAGGAATATGCCGAGGTGGAGAGCGTGGCGCCGCGGATTTATCTGCTGAGCCGGATGATTATGGAACTCTCCAAGCGCTGACTTAAAAACGCCACACCTCTAAATGTGGGAGCGGGCTTGTGTGGGAGCGGGCTTGCTCGCGAATGCGGTCTATCAGTCGACATCTGCTTATCTGGTACACCGCTTTCGCGAGCAAGCCCGCTCCCACATTGGTTTGTGGGGCTAGTTGGATCAGGTTGCAGTCACCACTTCCCGGGTCTTCTCCCGCCCCAACACCAGACTGCACAGCGCCGGCAAGAACAGCAACGTCAACACTGTCCCCACCAGCACCCCGCCAATCAGCACATACGCCAGCGACGACCAGAACACCGACAATGTCAGCGGAATAAACGCCAACGCTGCCGCCAGCGCGGTCAGGATCACCGGGCGTGCCCGGCGCACCGTGGCCTCGATGATCGCCTCGCGAATCACCATGCCCTGGTCCTGGTTCTGCCGAATCTGGTCGGTAAAGATCAGCGTATTGCGCATCAGAATCCCGCCAATCCCGATCAGCCCCAATATCGCGTTGAACCCGAACGGCTGGTTGAACAGCAGCAGCGTCGGCACCGCCCCGATCAGCCCCAGCGGCGCGGTAGCGAACACCATGAACATCACCCCGAACGAACGCACCTGGAACATGATCACCGTCAACGTCAGCAGGATCATGATCGGGAACAGTGCCGCCAGCGCCACGTTGGCCTTGGCGCTTTCTTCCACCGGGCCGCCGATGACGATCTGATACCCGGCCGGCAGCTTGGCGATCAAGGGTTGCAGGTCCTTGTACACCGCCATTTCCACGTCTGGCGGCTGGGTGCCGTCGACGATGTCGGCGCGCACTTCCACGGTCAGTGCGCGGTTGCGGCGCTTGAGGATCGGTTCTTCCATCACCGCCTGGAAATGCCCGACCTGGGCCAATGGCACCGAGACGCCGGCACTGTTGGTCAGGGTCATATTGTCCAGGTTGCCGAGGTCTTCGCGCTGGTTGCCCTGGGAGCGGGCAACCACTGAAACGGTGCGATTGCCTTCGCGCACTTCGGTAATCGGGTTGCCGCTGAGCAACGCGTTGAGCTGGGATTTCACCCCGTCGGGGGTAAAGCCCAGCAGGCGCAGGCGGTCCTGGTCGAGTACCAGGCGGTAACTGCTGGCGCGCTCGCCCCAGTCGAGGAAGCTGTCCCGCGTGAGTGTGTTGGCCGCGACCACTTGGCGCACGTCTTCAGCTAGGCTGCGCAGCACATTCAGGTCGGGACCGGACACGCGAAACACCACCGGGAAGGGCACCGGCGGGCCGAATACCAACTGGGTGACGCGCACCCGCGCCGATGGAAACTCGCCGGCAGCGATGCGTTCAGCCATGCGTTTTTTCAGGTTGTCCCGGGCATGGGCGTCGGCGGTCTGCACGATCAACTTGGCGAAGGCCGGGTCTGGCAGCTCAGGGTTCAGCGACAGGAAAAACCGCGGTGCACCACCGCCGACATAGGTGTCGACCATGACGGTTTGCGGCTCCTCCATCAGCGCCTTTTCCACCTGCGCCGCTACCGCCTCGGTGCTTTTGAAGGCGCTGCCCGGTGGCATGTACACCTCAAGAATCAGCTCGGAACGGTCGGAGTTGGGAAAGAACTGCTTCTTCACCACGCCCATGCCCAGGCCACACAGCACAAAGGCCGCCACCACCAACCCGGTGACCAGCCAGCGTCTGCGCACGCAAGCGTCCACCAGGCGCCGCAGTTTCTGGTAATAGCGCCCGGCGTAAATTGCATCGTGGCCGCCGACAACCGGCTCGATGTGCGGCAGCAGCTTGACCCCCAGGTACGGGGTGAACACCACCGCCACCAGCCACGACGCGATCAGCGCAAAACCGACGATCCAGAAAATATTCCCGGCATATTCCCCGGCCCCCGAGCGGGCAAAACCCACCGGCAGGAAGCCGATAATCGTCACCAGCGTGCCGGTGAGCATCGGCGCGGCGGTGGAGCTCCAGGCAAACGTAGCCGCATGGATCCGGTCAAAACCCTCTTCGAGTTTGACCACCATCATCTCGATCGCAATGATCGCGTCGTCCACCAGCAGGCCCAGGGAAATGATCAACGCCCCCAGGGTCACCCGGTCGAATTCGCGGCCGGTCATCAGCATGATCACAAACACGATCGACAAGGTCAGCGGCACCGCAGCGGCCACCACCAGCCCGACGCGGAACCCCAGGGCCAGCAGGCTGATGACCATCACCACCGCGAGGGCGACGAAGAACTTCAGCATGAACTCGTTGACCGCCAGGCTGATGTTTTTCGCCTGGTCGGAGACCTTGGCGAAGTTGACCCCCAGCGGCAGGTCGGCCTGGATTTTCGCTTCCTGGGCCTTGAGAGCCTTGTCCAGTTCCAGGCCGTTCCAGTGCTTCTCCATGATCACCCCGAGCATCAGCGACGGGTCGCCCTGATGACGGATACGGTAGCTGGGCGGGTCTTCATAACCCCGGCTGACGGTGGCCACATCGGCGATGCGCAGCAGCTTGCCGTTGGCTTCCAGCGGGACGTTTTCGATCAGCGCCAGGCTGTCGAAGGCCCCGTCGATGCGGATATAGGCGCGTGCCCCGGCGGTCTCGACAAAGCCTGAAGGCGCCACGGCATTCTGGGCGGCGAGGGCGGCGAAGATCTGCTCGGGCTTGATGCCCAAGGTGGCCAGGCGCTCATAGGAAAACTCGACGAAGATCCGCTGCGCCTGTTCGCCGAGGATATTGACCTTCTTCACTCCCGGCAGATTGAGCAGGCCCTGGCGCATGTCCTCGGCCATTTGCACCAGTTGCCGGTGGGGTAGATGTTCGGCCTCCAGCGCGTACAGGGAAAAGTATACGTCGGAGTATTCATCGTTGAAGAACGGCCCGATCACCCCCTTGGGCAACTTCGCGGCTTCGTCGCTGAGCTTTTTGCGAGTCTGGTAGAACAGGTCCTGGATCTCGCTGGGACGGGTGGACTCCAGGTACGTCATGCGCATCGAGACGAAGCCCGGTTGGGCGATGGTTTCGACGCGGTCGTAATAGTCCAACTCCTGCAGGCGTTTTTCCAGACGGTCGGCCACTTGCTCCTGCATCTCTTGCGCGGTGGCGCCGGGCCAGGCGGCGGTGATGGTCATGACCTTGACGGTGAACGAAGGGTCTTCGGCGCGCCCCAGTTTGCCAAAGGCAAAGACCCCGGCGGCGAGGATCGCGATGATCAGGAACAGCGTGACCGCGCGATGCTTGACCGCCAGTTCGGAGAGGTTGATCCCGCGCATTATCAGTGTTCCTGCTGACGGTTGAGGGCCAATACCTGGGCCGGCAACAGGCGTACCGCGTCACCGCTGTGCAGCAGGTGCGCGCCGAGGGCGACGACTACTTGGCCTGGGTCCACGCCACTGTCCAGCAACGCGTCCTCCTGGCCGAGGCTGGCGACGTTGACCGGGGCGAAGCTGACCTTGTCATCGGCGCCAATCACCCACACACCGGTGCCTTTGCCGGCATCCTGCAGCGCCCCGATGGGCACGCGGGTCTGTTGCGCCTGGCCGTTACCTTGCAGGCGCACGGTGATGGTCGAGCCGAGAGCGAAGCGGTCGACGGGGCCATGCAATACATAGCGGGCCCGGTAGGTGCGGGTGGTCGGGTCGGCGCTGGCAGACAGCTCGCGCAACGTGGCGGTCACTGCTTGCTCAGGGGCGCCGAAGGGGAACGCCAGGGCTTTTTGCGAAGCCTGGTCGCGCTGGTTTTCCGGGAGGTTGACGATGGCTTCCCGGGCGCCGTCGTGGGCCAGGCGCGCCACTACTTGCCCCTCGGCGACCACTTGGCCGCGGTCCACCCGTACGTCGGTGATGATGCCGTCGCTGTCGGCCCTGAGCACCGAGTAGGTGCGGCGGTTTTCGATCTGGCTGGCGTCGGATTGCGCGGAGGCCAGTTCGGCTTCGGCCACCCGCAGATTGGTGGCGGACTGGTCGAAAATCTGCCGCGACACGGCGCCGGTATTGGCCAGGCGCTGGTAGCGGGATTCATCGTCCCGGCGTTGGCGCAGTTGCGCCTGGGCCGCATTGACGCGGTTTTTTGCCGAACGCAGGGCCAGTTCGAAGTCGCCGATATCCAGCACCAGCAAAGTGTCGCCACGGTTGACGTGCTGGCCGGGATCAACCTTGCGCTCGATCACCTTGCCGCTGACGCGAAACCCCAGGTCACTTTCCGTGCGTGCGGCCACTACGCCGGTGTAGGCGCTTTGCTGGCTGCCCGCGGCTTCGACCTTGGCGGCCAGCACCGGGCGGGGCAGGGGCGCTTCGGCGACGGGGTCGGCCTTGTTGTTGCAGCCACTGAGTACCGCCAGCAGGGCCAGGGGGGTGAGAAGACGCAGGGGGAGAGGGTTCATGT
>NZ_JACARZ010000170.1:0-5128 GCF_013386315.1 Pseudomonas sp. P7779
CGGAAAAGGGGGCATTTATTAGATCAAAAATAAATGCCCCCTTTTCCGTCCCGTATTGAGACCTACGCGACCTGAGAGGAATAGGGGTCTGACTCCTATTTCATTCTTAGCGTACAAAGCCGTTTCAGTAACTTAATGCCCTGAAACCGGCTCTTCCTCCTGAACTTTGCGTATGACGTTGGAGACCGACTCCAGAGCCACCAGGTCTTGCCACTTGCCATCTGCAACGATTCTGCCCGTGTCGAAGACGATGACTCGATCAAAGTGATTGAGCACAGTGAAATCGTGGGTTACACAGATCAGACTTTTATCGGCAAAGCAGGTGAAGAGTGCATCCCAGATTAACGAGGCGCCCTGGGGATCAACGGATGAGGTCGGCTCATCGAATATGTTGAAATTCCCAGGTCTTAGCAGCACGCGTAGAAGCGAAAGCTTTTTTGCTTCGCCACCGGAAATACTGGTCGCGTCTTGATTTATCGTTCGAACAGGCAATTCGTCAAACAGATGCTGGATATTAAGCTGCGCCGCGACGCTGCTAAATGTCGAGTTGAACGAGCCATGAAAAAAAACAGCGTCTGCCAGGTTGCCTGATAAAAACTTCGGAGTTTGGGGGCAATACCGAATGAGCCGAAAATGTTCCTCTTCAGCGATTGACTCTAGCGCGGTCTGTCCTATCCGGACGGTGAGCCCGGGACGCTGCTTCACGCCCACGAGCAGTTCCACAAAGGTTGATTTTCCGGAGCCACTTGCCCCAACGACGGCAAGATGCTCACCGGGGCGCACTTCGATGGCCTGTTGAATGACTAATGAAACTCCCTCGGCGATCAGTGCAGTGGAGGCGGGGTAAATCAAGCTGTCAGAATCCAAGGGCAAGCTCTCGGCCTTACCCTTGAAGCTTTGCTCGCGCAGAATCGATCGAAACTTGGCGTAGTCCGAAGAGAATTGATCGGCGAAACGATAGACCTCTCCGATGCTGAACACCGTGTTGAAAAACATCGTGGATAAGGTAAACAAGACGACAAAGTCGCCAACCGTCAGTTCGGACACCGAAGCCTGTCTTACAAAGATGCCGTACCCGATCACTGTGCTGCTGGTCAGGGTTAAGAAAAGTGCCCTTGACGCCCCTAGTACCGCAGCGGAATATCCGACTTTTGTGGCGGCATCCGCGTACTGGTAAAACGTATCGAACAGGGGTTTCAGCCCCGATTCCTGGGCCCGCTCCAGCCTTATCTGTTTACCCGCCTGAATCGTGTTTGCAAATACTCCCGCCTGTTCATCTTCGGCGTCATTGACCGCATCGATATGAGCGCGACGCCACGTGATCAAGTAGTGGGTCAATGCCAGGTAGACGCCGGAAAGTGCAAGCACAAGCGCCAGGAACACAATATTCGCAATCCATACCAGCCACGCCGAAATCACGATGAACTCGATGCAAAGCGGCAAAATAGTGATCAGCGCGTAGTTAAGAATTCGCTCGCTGGCTTGTATGCCGCGTTCAATCGATTTGAGCATCTTGCCGATATTGATCGATGAGAACAGGTCGAAGTGCTTGGTGAATATCTCGCGAACCCATCGAATCGAAACATCGCTGAGCCCTTTTTGAATAAAACGGGTCAAGTAGTACCCCTGAATAGGGATAAGAATAACGTTAATAACGCCGACGCAGATAAACCCCAACAGATACAAGGCCGTCTCTGAATCCAAGGTGTGCTGGGTAAAGGTATCTACTACGCGCCCGATGATAATCGCCGGCATTATGGTTGCCACTTTGGATAGGATGACAATAACCATCACTAGCCAGAACAGCCTCTTATGACGGTAAAGTGCGTGTTTAAAATCCTCAAGCATGACCCGCCTCCTCAGTTGCTCTCGTTAATTGTGTTCAAGCAAAACGTTATTGGGTGCCGCGGGAGAGAAGAGTAGGGGGTGGGCTACGTTTTCAATAATGGTGGTCTGACCCCTATTTAAAAATGTGGGCGCAGGCTATCCCAGTTCACACTAGCCTCCAATACCAGCCTCGCTATTATTTATGCATACCCAAAGAGAAAAATATTCTATGAGACTACTCTATAAATTTTCACATGTTGTGCCTCATGGAGCGTGAATTCAGGAGCTCTCAGGACTTTCCAATCAACTTGCCGCATGGCGTTGTCACGTCGTGACTTCCCCGGCACGGGCCACTATTTGCCAAGAAAATACTTCATGACGCAGTTCTCTATTTTCAACTGCGCAGTTGATACCAGCCCTTCATCGTTCTCCCGTCAGGCACGTCACCACGCTTTCGCAGCTCGCGGTAATCACCATCGGCAAGACCCAAACGGCGCAGACACCAGAGAAGAATAGGGGGCAGACCACGTTTTCAATAATGGTGGTCTGACCGCTATTTCTGCATCTATTATCTGAGGTCGAACCAACGACCGAAGTTGTCGAAGTGGGATTACTTTTGAGCATGGGGCCGCCGATGCAGGGAAAAACGTTCGAGATAGTGCGAATAGATCAAATCCACGAAATTGTTTCGCCAACCGTAGAGTCACTTTTACAGCCGTTAGGATTCGAAGTTCAGGGCCCGCTGTCCTGGCTTCGTAGCGTCGATGCTCCGATTCGCCAACTCTTTCGCCTTGAACAGTGGAAAGGCGGCGCGCTAGCGCCGTCATGGGCTCTGTCACTGGACTTCGTTCCCCACCTTTCCGGCAATGAAATCAAATGGCACAGGACGTCAAAATCGGCACGACCTGATCTGACTTTCGATGTGCGCGATCGAGCGTTTGATATCTCATGCAGCTACGGACCTGATGCCATAGCAACCAGCGCACCCAATATCCTCCGGGCTGCCATTCCAAAAGCTGAATCGTTTTGGGACGAGGCTCGTTCGATAGCCGACCTGCCTGGTGCTTTCGAGCGGGTCAAGCAGCATTTGTCGACGGGTGGCCTGGGTTTCTACAACTACATACAACATCCTCTTGCATACGCGTTTGTATTGGCCATGAACGGCAAGCCCGACACAGCCGAAGAAGAGTTTCAACGCTATTCACAGCGTCTTTCAGAGGCGGCTCGAAAAAAACTCCGCAAGCTATTCATTGATGCAGGCGGTCACCTTGGCTAAGTGAGTACGACTTTTTCAACAGCATCGGCCAGAAGCGGCCTTTCGAGGAAAATAGCCGGCGGCCATTTCTGGCATTTCGCGGAGATAGAATAGCGGCCAGGTTCGTAGAATCGCAGGGTAGTTCGTCGAAAGCACCGAATTCGACAATTATTATGTCCGTCAGCACCTTACGGCGCGCAACACACCTTGCCAGCCAGGTGAAATGATTTGAATCCGGCGCACGCCTTCTAGACAATCCCCGCCTTTGGCTCGAAAGGATGCGTGCGATGAAGTTCGAAGGGACTTTCCAATACATGGGCAATCACGGGATCGTGTTCAACGTCTCGCAGATCACCCTCACCGACAGCGAACGCGGACGCCTGGGCGAGCTGCATTTTGGCGAAGCGAAAAGCGCCCACTACGAGGTCAACCGCAAAGTCGTCGAGGTGTACGACAAGATGCTGGCCAAGAACCTGCCGTGCCTGATGATGATCGGCATCTCCAAGCCGCTGACCCGGCAACAGGGCGACGTGCTCAACGCCCAACGCACTAAAATCGCCAACCTTGCGGCCTCGGCTTTCGCTGGCGCCACCTCTTACGTAGCGTCCCCTTACGTGGGCGCCCCTGTCGGCGCTGGAGTGCGCATGTACGTGAATGACACCCTGCCCACCTATCATGCAGGCGACATACTGGTCAGCATCGAAGCGCAGGTGAGCGGCGGCATCGGCCCGCAACGCAGTGCCTCGACACTGATCATCAAGACCTGACGGGAGAAATACATGTCTGACATTACCCAGCTGGTCGTTGCCCTGGTGCTGTTCTTTCTGCTTGATCGGTTTATCAAGTCGTACCCGCTTCGCAAATGGCTAGGGGTGCTGTTGGTAGCGATGGGGGCGGTCGGCTGCGTGGCTGTGAGCCAAATCCGCTTGCTTGGGGTTGACCTGGGGCTGCTGTCGATCTTTGCCGTTGCACTGGGGGTGGGGTTGTTCCTGAAGCGGCGGCGGTACGAGCCGATTGGCTGAAGGAGGGCCAGGAATTTCCCCACGCCCGGCAGTAAAAAGGGACGGACTTGTTTGAAAATAGATCCGTCCCTTTTCCTTTTCGCCTCTCGACCTACGCAGCCTGAGCCTTGACGGCCGGCTGGGGTGACTTGCGATACGTCAGCAGCACAATCCCCGTCACCACAATCACCCCGCCCACCACCTGGCCGGCGCTGAGCATCTGGTCGAGCACGATCCAGCCCATCAACAACGTCGCCAGCGGCTCAATGTTCATCACCGGCGCATTACGCTGCATATCCAGGCGCGGCACCGAAATGAACAGCACGATAAAACCCGTGCCATACAGCACCACCAACGTGGCCAGTGCCAGCCAGCCGGTACTGGTTGCAGGCAAGTTCAGGCCATCGACAAGCGCACCGCTCAAGCCTGCGAGATTGACGCTGCTGAACACGATAAAAATCGTCAGCAGACTGCGCACCGAACCACGCACCTGAGACAACTTGTGGTCGGTGATCCACAGCGCGCAGGCGAATACGAACGCGGCGCAAAAGGCCAGGGAGACGCCGACCAGCCATTCCGGGCCGAGGGTGGTGTTGGCGGAGAGACGGCCGGGTACATCCAGCACGAAGACCAGTCCCACCAGAATCAGGCTCATCAGCAAGGCGGTGCGTGCGGTGGGGCGTGGGCCGCCGAGTGCCCAGGTGAGCAGGGCCAGCAGGATAGGGAAGACGTTGGCGACCAGTAAGGCCAGCGCTACCGGGACGCGGGCGACGGCGGAGTAGAGGCAGAGGCTTTGGGTGGCGATGAGCAGGCCCAGGAGGACTTGCCAGCGCCATGCACCTGGGGGGAGGCGGAGGTTTTGGCGTTGGTATAGGACCAGTAGCGCTAGGACTAACAGGGTGCCGCCGGAGCGCATGAGAATCGCCAGGAGGACTCCGGCGCCGTCGTCGAAGGCTACGCGGGCGGCGATGTGATTGCCGGCGAAGGCGCAGCCCATGCAGAGGAGGATCAGGACGGCGATGTAGCGGGGGAATTGGGTGGGGGC
>NZ_JACARZ010000171.1:0-1021 GCF_013386315.1 Pseudomonas sp. P7779
GAAGTGTTCGGCCCGGTGCTTGCCGTCAGCGCTTTCGACACGGAAGAGCAGGCGATACAGCAGGCCAATGACAGCCTCTACGGCCTGGCGGCCTCGGTCTGGAGTGATGACCTCAATCGTGCGCACCGTGTGGCCCGTGCCCTGAATGCCGGGACGGTGTCGGTCAACACCATCGACGCCCTGGATGTGGCGGTGCCGTTCGGTGGTGGCAAGCAATCCGGGTTCGGGCGTGATTTGTCGCTGCACGCTTTTGACAAGTACACGCAGCTGAAAACCACCTGGTTTCAGCTGCGTTGACTCAAGCGGTTATCCGGTCGTGTATTTATGCGTGCGCGGCCGGCACAACTACAGGCAAAATCAGCGCGAACTCAGAGGGCTTTGAACACCATGGTCACTATTCGCGTAATGAGCACTGCCGACTACGACGCCGTGCTCGAACTGATGCAGAAAACGCCTGGCATCTCCCTGCGCGATGCCGACTCCCGCGAGGCCACTGAGCGTTACCTGGAGCGCAATCCAGGCATGAGTTTCGTCGCCGAGGTCGATGGGGGGCTGGTTGGGTGCGTGATGTGCGGGCACGATGGCCGGCGCGGGTATTTGCAGCACTTGCTGGTGCTGCCCGCGTATCGGCGCCAGGGTATTGCGAACGCGTTGGTTGAGCGCTGCCTCACCAGCCTGGCGCAATTGGGCATCCGCAAATGCCACCTGGATGTGTTCAAGACCAATGACAGTGCTGCCCGCTATTGGCAGGGCCAGGGCTGGCAGTTGAGGACCGATATTGATCGCTATTCGTTTACCCGGCCGGGTGACGAGAACGCCTGACGTCCATGGAGGGACAGATGCTCGAGATACGACGCGCCACGCTGGAAGATGCACAGGCAGCCTTCGACATTCGCCTGTTGGCCATACGCAGCCAATGCATCGGCGCCTATACGTCCGAGCAGATGATGTTGTGGACGCAAGGCGCAGCCAAGGACGGTTACGACACGCTGATGGACAAGCATTTTTACCTGGGCTGCGT
>NZ_JACARZ010000172.1:0-345 GCF_013386315.1 Pseudomonas sp. P7779
CATTTTTACCTGGGCTGCGTGAACGCTGAACCTGTGGTCACCGGCATGCTGGATCTGGCGAACAACGAAATCGGTGCGCTGTTTGTGCTGCCCGGGTTTACCGGACGCGGGATTGGCAAGCAGATACTGGCGTATCTGGAAGCGTTGGCGCAGGAATTGGGGATCGAGGAAGTGATCCTGGACGCGACGTTGAACGCGGCGGATTTTTATCGACGGTGTGGGTATGTGGGCGATGAGCAGGCGATCTACCACTCGCCATCGGGGTTGCAGTTGGCCTGTATTCCTATGCGTAAACACCTGCGCCGTTTGCGCTGACACGGAAAAACTGTGGTGAGGGCGCTTGCT
>NZ_JACARZ010000172.1:358-1664 GCF_013386315.1 Pseudomonas sp. P7779
GCTCCCTCGCCACAGGTCATGTGTCGTCCTGGGTATTGAACTCCGTACGCAAACACCTGATCACCTCGCTCACCGAAGCTCCTTGAACCACCGGCGGCGTAGGGCTCTCACCAAACTCCCGCCAGATAAAAAGCGTCAGCTCCGCACCGTCGGTAGCCTTCTGCTGCGTCCCGAAATCCTGCAACACCCGATAGCGCTCATCCTGCCAGAACAGCGCTTCAACCCATCCATACACCGGTATGAAATGAAAGTGCAGCGGGAAGCCCGGCATATGCCCGAACCGGCTGATGTAAAGCCACTTGGGCTTCAACTGAGCCTCCATGACCCGCTGGGTTTTGGCCAGCAACCCACCCAGCTCCGCGAGCGCCGCATCGGGCATCTCGGCCAGTGAGTCAACCGGCGCCTTGGCACCCAGCATCAGGTAGCCCGGCAGTGCGGATGACAGGTGATGATTGAGCAGCCAGTGCTCGGTCTCATGCACAACAAAGGATGGATCGATCTTCATCGACGGGCTTCCATGCGAAGAGGCTTGGCAGGATACCAAGAGTCATCGCCCTGTATCCCGCAAATGCAGCGGATCTGTCTCTATCGCGGCATTCACCTTATAGATACGGTTCATCCATACCTATTCAATGCCGAGAAAACCATGGACCTGACCGCAATCCCCTTTGGCACCACCGACTGGTCGACCCTCGAGCCGGTGATGCATCCCGGCGAAACCGGCAGTGCGTATTGGCGCACTTGCCAGTTCGGTTCAACCCGCGTGCGCATGGTCGAATACAGCGCCGGTTACCTGGCGGATCACTGGTGTTGGCGCGGGCATATCCTGCTGTGCCTGGAAGGTGAGCTGCACACCGAGCTGGAGGATGGCCGGCAGTTCACGCTGACTGCCGGGATGAGTTATCAGGTGGGCAATGACATGGAGGGGCATCGTTCCTCCACTGCCATTGGCGCAAAGTTATTTGTGGTCGATTGACGTTCCATCGCCCTTCAACCCTTGCGATAAACCCCCGCCAACTCCCGCGCCAGCCCAATGAAATTCTGCAACGGCGTCGACGGATTGAACGCGCGCCGCACCAGGGTGATCGGTGCCAGCAACCTTGGCCGTGCATCGCTGATCCGGCAGTACACCACGCTTTCGCGATGCACGTCGCGCATCGACGCCGGCACCACCGAGATGCCTTCGCCTGCGGCCACCAGGCTGACGTTGGTCAGCATGCGCTCCACTTCAAAGGCAATCTTCGGCTCGAAGCCGGCGTTCTGGCAGGCCTTGATCAGGTTGGCGTACATCCCCGGCGCGCCGGGG
>NZ_JACARZ010000173.1:0-8367 GCF_013386315.1 Pseudomonas sp. P7779
GATATGTACTCAAACCTCACGCCCCCCCAAGGCCGAGCTGTTGCCTGACCAACACTTCCCACACACATTGTCGTTTTCAGCAATCCCCCAACCCTCCAATCCCCCCTGTTTACAGGCCCAAAAACCCGGCATGCCTTGTGCAATGACCCAGTTCCCGGACTTTAGGCCTGACCCATCATGCAAGAACCCGCCCCTTACCCGCGACGATCCAGCCCGTTGCTCCTTATCGGCACCGCCACACTCTGCGGCCTGCTCCTGGGCTGTGGCCAAGGCAGCTCAACCGTCACCCGCAGTGACCAACCGGTAAAGGGCGGCACCCTGGTCTACGCCACCGACCGCGAACCCACCTGCCTCGACCCCCACGTGGCCGGCGACATGCCCCAGGTGTTCGTCGCCCAGCAGTACCTCGACTCCCTGGTCTCGATGGACGCCGACGGCCGCATCGGCCCCTGGCTCGCCCAGACCTGGGAAGTCTCCCCCGACGGCCTGACCTACACCTTCCACCTGCGCAACGACGTGCACTTCACCGACGGCACCCCGTTCAACGCCGCGGCGGTCAAGGCCAACCTCGACCACATGGCCAACCCCAAGACCCAATCCAGCACCGCAGGCGGCTACATCCGCCAATACCGCAGCACCGACGTGCTCGACGAATACACCGCAGTGGTGCACCTGGCCACGCCGTACGCGGCCTTTCTTGAAGTCCTCGCCCAAGGCTTCCTCGGCATCGAGTCCCCCACAGCCCTGCTGCGCTCGCGCGATGTGAACTGCGAAAGCCCGGTCGGCAGCGGCCCGTTCAAGGTCGTGCGCTGGGACCGGCAAAGCCAGGTCGAGCTGGTGCGCAACCCCGACTACAACTGGGCGCCACCCACCGCCAAGCACCAGGGCCCGGCCTGGCTCGACCGGATCGTCTGGAAGTTCATCCAGGAACCTTCCGTGCGCTTCGCCTCGTTGCAGGCTGGCGAGGTCGACGTGATCGAGGCATTGCCCCCCGAATCCCACGAGGCCGCTCGACGCAACCCGGACCTGACCCTGGTGATCGCCCAACGCCCCGGCAACCCCACCAACGGCACGCTGAACATTACCCGTGCGCCGTTCGATGACGTGCGAGTGCGCGAAGCCTTCGTACGCAGTTCCGACATCGAGGGCGCGTTGAAGAGCGTGTACTTCAACGAATTCCCCCGCGCCGGCGGGCCGCTGAGCCCAGCCACGCGCTTCTACAGCCCGGAGTTCCAGCACGCCCAGGATTACGACCCGGCCCGGGCTGCGCAGTTACTCGACCAGTCCGGCTGGACCCAGCGCGACAGCGAGGGCTACCGCACCAAGGACGGCAAGCGCCTGCAAGTCCATGTGGTGATGGGCAACCGCACGCCACCGTCGGAATACACCTTGTGGGAACAGGTGCAGGCCACCACCCGGCAGGTCGGCTTCGAGCTGATCGTCGACCAGATGAGTGACGTGCAGGCCACCAAACGCCAGGCCGACTGGGACTACGACATTCGCCTCGGCTACTGGAACACCAACACCGCCGACGTGCTGCGGATCATCTTCGGCAGTGAGTTCATCAGCCCGGCGGGTGTCGGTGGTTACCACCAGAACACCGCAGGCTTCAGTGATCCGGCGTTCGACACGCTGATCCGGCAAGCCCTCACCACCCAGGACAGCGAGCAGCGCCGGGCGCTGTATTACCAGGCGCAGAAAATCGCTTCCAGCCAGTACCTGCAATTGACCACCTACCCGCAAAGCACGCGGCTGGGTATCTACAAGACCACCCAGGGCGTGCGGCTGGAGCCGTCGCTGGCGGTGACTTATCTCTATGACGCATGGGTGAACAAATGAGCGACACATCACTTGCCAACCCACGGCGCGAGCGCCTGGCCCGGCTCGGCAAACGTGCGCTGTGGCGCCTTGCCGGCGGCGTGCTGGTGCTCTGGGCGGTGGCCACGCTGACGTTCTTTGCCTTGCGCCTGATGCCCGGCGATCCGGTGCAGGCGATCCTTGGCGGCCCGAGCGGCAACCCCACCCCCGAGACCATCGCCGAAGCCACCCGCGAGTACGGCCTCGACAAACCATTGGCGGTGCAATACGCGTTGTACCTCGGGCGACTGGTGCAGGGTGACCTGGGGGTTTCCTATTCCCAGCACCTGCCGGTGACCCGAGTGCTCGCCGAGCAATCCTGGCCGACCCTGGAGCTGACCCTGACCTCGCTCGCCCTGGCCTGGATTCTGGTGCTGGCGCTGACGGTGCTGACCGCCGGGCGCCGCCGCTGGGTGGCCAGCCTGGCCTCGTTGGCCGAAACCCTGGCCGCCGCGCTGCCGCACTTCTGGCTGGGGATTCTGCTGCTGGCGGTGTTTGCGTTCGGCCTGCGGCTGTTCCCGCCGGCAGGCAGTGATGGCTGGCGCACCCTGGTGTTGCCGTCGTTCGCCCTGGCGATTCCGCTGGCCGGGTTTATCGCCCAGGTCACCCGCGAATCCCTGGATTTGACCCTTGACCAACCCTTCATCCTGACCGCCCGCACCCGTGGCCTGAGTGACTTCAACGTGCGCTTCAAACACGCGTTGCGCCACGCCGTGTTGCCGGGCATCTCGCTGTCGGGCTGGGCCATCGGCGCGCTGATCAGCGGCGCCGTGGTGATCGAAGTGATTTTTTCCCGCAAGGGCCTCGGCCGCCAGTTGTACCAAGCGGTGCAGGCCCAGGACCTGCCGCTGACCATCGGCATCAGCCTGGTGGTCGCCGCCGGTTACGTGCTCGCCAATATTCTGGTCGACCTGCTGTACCTGTGGGTCGACCCTCGCCAACAGGAGCTTCCAGCATGAGTGGCCTGACCCTGGAAACACCGCTGCCCGCGCTGCGGATTCAGCGCACCACTCGCACGCTGCGCCTCGGCCCGCTGTTGGCGATTACCTTTCTGTTGCTGGTGATCGTCGCGGCGCTGGTGCCGCAGTTGTTCGCCTACAGCGACCCGCTGGCCATCGTGCCCCGCGATGCGTTTCATTCGCCGAGCCTGGCCCACTGGTTCGGCACCGATCAGTCGGGGCGGGATATTTTTTCGCGGGTGATCCATGGTACTCGCCAGTCGTTGTTCATCGGCCTGGCAGCCACGGCGATTGCGATGACCATCGCCATCGTGCTTGGCCTGTTGGGCGGGCTGGGCGGCGCGCGGGTGGACCGCGGCGTGGGTTGGTTGCTGGAAGTGTTGTTTGCGTTTCCGAGCCTGATCCTGGCGCTGTTGTTCGTGGCGATTTTCGGCAGCGGCATCGGCCCGCTGATCGTCGCTACCGGGCTGGGCAGTGCACCGGGTTATGCGCGGATGGTCCGTGGCCAGGTGCTGGCGGTGCGCAACGCGGGCTATATCGAAGCCGCCCGCGCCCTCGGGCATCCGCCGCTGCGCATCATCCTGCGCCAGTTGCTGCCGAACGCCATGCGCCCATTGATCGTGACCCTGACCATGGGCGTGGGCCAGGCGATTGTCTGGGCCTCGGCCCTGAGTTTTCTCGGCCTGGGCGCCCGTCCGCCGGCACCGGAGTGGGGGACCATGTTGTCCATGGGCCGCGACTTCATCGCCAACGCCTGGTGGCTGACGTTCTTCCCCGGGCTGTTCATCGTATTGACCACGCTGTCGACCACGGTCACTGGCCGTTACCTGCAACAACGCCTGGAGGGCCGTCTTTCATGAGCGACCAGAAACGCTTGATCGTTGAAGGGCTGTCCATCGAGTTTGCCGGGCAGTCGGTGGTGCGCAATCTGTCTTTCACCCTGGAGCCTGGCAAGACCCTGGCGCTGGTGGGCGAATCCGGCTCCGGTAAAAGCGTCACCGCCCGCAGCCTGATCGGCCTGGCGGGTGCGGGCGCGAAGGTTACGGCGCGCACCTTGAGCTATGACGGTGTGGATTTGCTCAGCCTGTCGGAACGCGGCTGGCGTCGTTTGCGTGGCAATGGCATCGGCTTCGTGTTGCAGGATGCACTGGTGTCCCTCGACCCGTTGCGGCCGGTGGGCAAGGAAATTCTCGAAGTGCTGGAGACCCATCGCTGGGGCGACCGTCGCAGCCGTGGCGAACGCGTCATTGAACTGCTGGAACTGGTGGGCGTACCCGAACCGCAACTGCGTGCGCGCCAGCGCCCCGATCAACTCTCCGGCGGCCTGCGCCAGCGTGCGCTGATTGCCAGCGCACTGGCATTGAACCCCGGCCTGGTGATTGCCGATGAACCGACCACGGCGCTGGATGCCACGGTGCAAGCGCAGATCCTGCAGGTATTGCAGCAGATCAAGGCCCGTGGCGATTCGCTGCTGATCATCAGCCATGACCTGGCAGTGGTCGCGCAATTGGCGGATGAGGTGCTGGTGCTGCGCCACGGCGAAGTGGTGGAGCAGGGGCCGATGGATCAGGTGCTGCTCAACCCGCGCCACGCCTACACCCGCTCGCTGCTGGATGCGGTGCCCGCCGAACATGCCCGTGGCACACGCCTGTCGCCGGAGCGCAGCAACGCTGTGGCGCAACCACGGCCGGGCGCGGATTCGCCGGTGTTGCTCAAGGCCTCCGGGCTGGGCAAGCGGTATGTCGGCCCCGATCAACAGTCGCGCCAGGTGGTGGATAACGTCAGCTTCGAGCTGCGCGCCGGTCGCACCCTGGGCATCGTCGGTGAATCCGGCTCCGGCAAAACCACCGTGGCACGCATCGCCCTCGGCTTGCTGCAACCGGATGCCGGTGAGGTGCGTTTTCTCGACCAGCCATGGGCCGCGGCAGGTACCGAGCGGGTCGAGGAAAAGACCCGCCGTGTGCATCGCCGGGATATCAGCGTGATTTATCAGGACCCGCTGAGTTCGTTCGACCCGCGCTGGACGGTGGGGCAGATCCTCAGTGATGCGCTGGACGTTGCCGGTATCGACGCCGAGCAACAGGCGGCCCGCGTGACACAGTTGCTCGACCAGGTACGCCTGGCGCCGCAATTGGCCGAGCGCCGACCGTTGCAACTGTCGGGCGGGCAGCGCCAGCGCGTGGCGATTGCCCGGGCGATTGCCAGCAACCCCAAAGTGATTATCTGCGACGAGCCGGTGTCGGCGCTGGACGTGTCGGTGCAGGCCCAGGTCCTGGATCTGCTGGCCGACCTGCAAGCCTCGCTGGGCCTGGCCTACCTGTTTATCTCCCACGACCTGGGGGTGATTCGCCACGTCAGCGACGAAGTGTTGGTGATGCGCCACGGCCAGGTGGTGGAAAGCGCCAGCGTCGAGACGTTGTTTGAATCGCCCCAGCACGAATACACCCGGCGCCTGCTGGGCGCGGTGCCACGCCTGCCAGGCAGCGGCAAGCAGTTGGTGGTGCCGGCCCTGGAGCCGGAAAACCCCGGCTGGCTGTTTGATGAATCGCGCCTGTGGAAAATCGCCATCTAGACCTGAATCAAGGAAGTGCCATGAGCAAGTTGTCTGCTGTACCCACGCCGCCGGTTGTAACGGTGGCCGAACTGAACGCCCGCGCCGACCGCATCCTGCCGCAGATTGCCGCCGGCGCTGCGCAACGTGAGCGTGACCGCCAACTGCCGTATGAGGCCGTGGCGCAGATCGCCCAGGCCGGGTTGTTTACCGTGCGGATTCCCAAGCGGTTTGGCGGCGCCGGTGGTTCGGTCAAGGACGTGATTGCCTTGCTGATTCGCATCGCCTCGGCCGACTCCAACGTGGCCCAGGCGCTGCGCCCCGGTTTCGGGTTTGTCGAAGGCCTGCTGGCGTCCCGCGCCGAGGGGGCGGAGGAGGAGCGCGAGCGTTGGTTCGGGCGCTACCTGCAAGGCGCCGTGATCGGCAATGCCGGCTGGGAAGTCGGCGGTGCCAACGGTTCGATCAGTGCGCGCATCGTGCGTGACGGCGAGCACTTTCGCGCTTGCGGCAGCAAGTACTACAGCACCGGTTCGTTGTATGCCGATTGGGTCAGCGCCGTCGCCCTGGACGAGAATGACCAGCCCGTGTCGTTCATCCTGCCGCGCGACCGCCAGGGCCTGGAGTTGCTGGATGATTTCGACGCCATGGGTCAGCGCCTGACCGCCAGTGGCACCACCCATCTGCATGATGTGCAGGTGTTGGCCAGCGAGATCCGCACCCGCACCGTCGAGGAAGGCAAGCGCACGATTGTCACGCCGTTCCTGCAAGTGTTCCTCGCGGCGGTGCAGGCCGGTATTGCGCGTAATGCGCTGAATGATGCGGTGACCTTTGCCAAGGAGCATGCGCGGCCGATCAAGCACAGCAGCGCCACGCGCTCGGTGGATGACCCGTACGTGGAACTGAGCGTGGGCGACGTTTCAGCCCGGGCTTTTACCGCCGAAGCGGTGGTGTTGCACGCGGCGGACTCCATTGACCGCGCCTGGGCTGCGGACCTTGATGCGGTGGCCGTCGACCAGGCGGCAGTGGACGTGGCCCAGGCGCAATACATCGCGGCGGAGTCGGCGCTCAAGGCCGCCGAGCTGGTGTTCGACGTGGGTGGCGCTTCCACCACCGGCCGCGCGCATAACCTGGACCGGCACTGGCGCAACGCGCGCACCGTGGCCAACCACAATCCCCGGCACTGGAAAGCCGCAGCCGTGGGCGCCTGGCAACTCAAGGGCACGCCGCCTCCGACATCGGGGCTGTTTTGAACAAAGCCCTCGACCTTTCACACCCCTTGGGCGAGGTGGGCACCGGGCACGCGCGCCGGGTGCCGATGATCATCGGCTGTGCGCTGTTCATGGAATTGATCGACGCCACGGCGGTGCTCACGGCGCTGCCGCAGATGGCCCAGGATTTCGGCGAGCCCAGCGTGCGCATGAACCTGGTGGTGTCGCTGTACCTGCTGGCGGTGGCGCTGTTCGTGCCGGTCAGCGGCTGGGCGGCCGACCGGTTCGGGCCGCGTCGGGTGTTTATCAGCGCCATCGTTCTGTTCACCCTCGCGTCGGTGGCCTGTGCCTGCTCGGGCTCGCTGTTGCAACTGTCCCTGGCGCGTTTGGCCCAGGGTGCCTCGGGGGCGATGATGGTGCCGGTGGGGCAGGTGATCCTGCTGCGCTGGTCGGCGCGGGAAAACCTGCTGCGTGCCATGTCGTACCTGACGGTGGCGGCGCTGGTTGGGCCGCTGCTGGGCCCACCGTTGGGCGGGCTGTTGGTGACGGTGCTGTCGTGGCACTGGATCTTCCTGATCAACCTGCCGATCGGCGTGCTTGGGGTGATCCTGGTGCTGCGCTATATCCCGGACTATTCCGGGACACCCGGCCAGCCATTGGACGTTCCCGGCCTGTTGCTCAGCGGTGTGGCATTGGGCGGACTGGTGTTCGGTTTCGAGGTGCTGGGCCACGGCCTGTTGCCGCGCCAGTGGGCGTTGCTGCTGATTGGCGGCGGGCTGTTGAGTGCCTGGCTGTATGTCCTGCATGCACGGCGGACGGCGTACCCGTTGATCGATTTTTCATTGTTGAAAATCCCGACCTTCGCGGTGAGCTTCTGGGGCGGCAACCTTATGCGCATCGGCAGCGCGTCACAGCCGTTTTTGCTGGTGTTGCTGTTCCAGCTGTGTTTCGGGCTTAACCCGTTGCAGGCGGGGCTGCTGAGCGTGGCCGGTGGCGTGGGTGCGTTGCTGATGAAAATGCTGGCAGTGCGGATTGTCAGCTGCTTCGGTTTCCGGCGCACCTTGATCGGCAATGCGGTGCTCACCGGTGCAACCATCCTGGCGTGCAGCCTGTTCGAGGTATCAACGCCTTACTGGATTGTAATACTGGTGTTATTTGGCAGCGGGATCATTCGTTCGCTGCAATTCAGCACCCTGGGGGCGTTGACCTATGCCGACGTGCCACCGGAACAATCCAGCCGCGCCAGCAGCCTGTCGGCGATGACCATTCAGTTGACGTTGAGTTTATCGGTGGGCATCGCGGCGGGGCTGCTCGGTTTGATCATGGCCGTGCGCGGGCATGCCACGGTCGAGCAGAGTGATATCGCCTGGATCATGGCGGGTGCCGGATTGCTGTGTGCCTTGTCGGGGCTGGTTTATCGCAGGCTGTCGCCCCAGGCGGGCTCGGCGATTTATGCAAAACGCGCAGAGGGAATGTGATGATTCGGGCAGCACGTATCGAGGACGCAGGTGATATTGCCTGGGTGCATATTCGCAGTTGGCAGCAGGCTTATCGTGAACTGATGCCGGCGGATTACCTGGCTTCGCTGGAGGCGACACAGCCTCGGCGTGAAGCCTTTTGGCGGCAGTCGATTGAGCAGGGGAGCGAAGCTGTGTTTGTCGCGCAGGTCGAGGGGCGTGTGGTGGGCTGGATTGTTGTCAGCTCGAGTCGTGATGAGGATGCTGATCCAGGCGTAACCGGTGAAGTGCAGGCGGTGTATGTGCTGGCCGAGCATTGGGGAACGGGGGTGGGC
>NZ_JACARZ010000174.1:0-4732 GCF_013386315.1 Pseudomonas sp. P7779
GCTTAGGTAACTCCAATGCGTCAGAGTGCGTCGCTTTTAACCCCCCTGCGAAATTGAGCCCCCCGCCTCCCCGCTCAATACTCAACCCATGAAAACAACAAGCCGAGCCTATCAAGCGCTGGGCGCACCGCTTCAGGCCCGCAACACCCTGCAGCCCGGAATAAGCGTGCGTCGCCCCGCCAAGGAAGAGTCAATCGGAACAGTGGAGGCCTTACCACCCTCCCCAGCAGCATGGAATCAATGCTGGCCATAACACTGCCGATCCAACTGACTGCATACAAAAGGACGCACCTGGCATCGACACCAGGCCCACGCCTTGCAAGTCGCTCAACATTTGCACCCACCACCCAGGCAGGAACTCGAAATGAAAAAAGAAATAGAGACGGGTTATGGTTTGACCGGCATTGACTTCAATTCCCTCAGCTTGAAACGACGCTCGTTCCTGCTGGGCGCTGCCGCCTCTGCCGCAGGCTTGTACCTCGGCTCGTTCGTGCCCAGCGCATTTGCCGCCACCACCGGGCACCTGGAAATCCTCGGCTGGGAAGGCGAAACCGGCGACGCCGAACTCGCCGACTGGCGCAAGCAACGCAACGTTACCGTGCGCTCCAGTTATGCCAGCAACCAGGACGACATCACCGCCCGGCTGGCCGGCTCCGATCCAGTGCAGCTCGACCTGACCATGTACGCCCTGGGCTACGAAAAGATCTATCAGGAAATGGGCCTGCTCAAGGCCATCGACACCACGAAGATCCCCAACTATTCCGCCGACAATACCCTCGCGCTGTTCTACAAGGGCAGCCGTTGGTACTGGGACGGCAAGCAATGGGGCATCCCGTTGCTGTGGGGGATGAACACCATCATCTACAACCCCAAGAACGTCAAAAAGCCCACCCAATACACCGACCTGCTGGACCCCAAGCTCAAGGGCAAGTTGACCTTTGTCGATGACGGCACCTCGAACTGGTCGCTGATCGCGACCATCGCCGGCTACGGCGACAAGTACCCCAACCTGACCCGCGCCGAGTTCAACGACGCCTTTGAAAAACTCAAGCCGTACCGTGATCAATGCCGCGTGTTCGCGGCTTCGTCGGGTGACGCGGTATCGCTGCTGGTATCGGGTGAAGTGGACGCGGTGTTCTCGGCCTCCGCCAACACCCCGAGCGAAACCATCAAGCGCGGCGTGACCACTGCCCTGTCGGTGCCCAGCGAAGGCGCAGCGCTGTGGTGCGATGCGTTGTTCATCCCGAAAACCGCCAAGGATATTCCCCTGGCCCTGGAGTTCATCAACAAGACCCTGGAGCCCGATACCCAGGCCAAGATGGCAACCACGATGTTCTCCGGCGTGGTCAACCCCAAGGCCGTGCCGCTGCTGCCGGAGGACCTGAGAAACACCTTTGACTACGCGAACCTCGACAGCTTCTTCGAGAAATCCAAACTCTATGGCCAACCGCCCCTGAGCTCCGAAAAGTATGTGACCTATGCGGAATGGATCGATCAGTGGGCGAACTTCAAAGGCTCGTTCTAGAGCGCTTGGCACGCCGGCGCTGGCAACCGTGGGGTGGGTGTTCATCAACACGCGCCCCACGGGTCAACGCGCCCTGACTCTCGAATAAAAACGCAAAGGCAACCTCATCATGACCGTAGTCAACAACACCGAGTCCATGCCCCTGGACGACGGCGATTCAAGGGTCGGTAAACACGTGAAGATGGATAAGAGAACCCTCAGCGGGTATTGGCTGGCGTCGCCGCCGTTGCTGTTTCTGGTGGTGTTCTTTCTGGTTCCGTCGGCACTGTTGCTGATTGCCAGTTTCTGGACCGCCAAGACCTTCAGCATGGAGCCCGCCGCCACCCTGGCCAACTATGCCAAGGCCCTGAGCGCCAGCGGGTTTTATGACTCGCTGTGGATCGCCCTGCAAAACGGCTTCTGGACCGCCCTGCTCTCCACCGTGATCAGTGCGCCGGTGGCCTATTACATCGTGTACCGCACACGCTCCAACGCCGTGTTGTACCTGGCGTTGGTGTCGTGGTTTTCCAGTTACCTGGTACGGGTCTACGCATGGCGCTCGATCCTGGGCACCAACGGCGTGATCAACTCCACCCTGCTGCACTTCGGCCTGATCGACCAGCCGCTGGAGTGGCTGGTGTTCAGCAAGTTCGCCGTGGTGCTGACCCTGGTGCACATCATGCTGCCTTTCACTCTGTTGCTGCTGGTGTCGGGTCTGCGGGACATCAAGAAGGACTACCTGGAGGCCGCTGCCGACCTGGGCGCCGGCGGTGTCACCATTCTGTGGCGGGTGATCATGCCGATGGCCCACAAGAGCATCGTCAGCTCCTTCATGTTCACCTTCGTGCTGGCCGCCAGCGACTACGTCACCCCGCAACTGCTGGGCGGCCGGGATGCGATGACCACCGGGCTGGTGATCGCCAACCAGTTCCGCTCGGTAGGTAACTGGCCACTCGGTGCGGCGATGGCTTATCTGCTGTTGATCGTGTTCATGCTGGTGTACGCGTTGCTGCTGGGGGTGTTGCGCGCAGCCAACCTGGCACCCGGCAAGCGTTACCACGACTGACTGCCGCTCATAAAAAAGGTAACTCGCCATGATCCGGTTATTCACTTACGTCTACATGTTGTTCCTCTACGCGCCCATCGCGATTATCGCGCTGTTCAGCTTTCACTCGTCCGCCTCGCTGTCGTTCCCGTTCGAGGGTTTTTCCACGCGCTGGTACGAGGCGCTGTTCAGCAGTTCGGACTTCATGACAGCCCTGACCAACAGTGCGATCGTCGCCGCCGGTTCGGCGATTCTCACCACGCTGCTGGGCACGTTCTCGGCCCTGGCGCTGATGCGCATGAAAGGCCGGGTGAAAGCGGTGTTCGCGTTCATGAACTTCGCCCCCATCGCCTTGCCCGGTTTATTTTTGGGGATTGCACTGGTGATTTTCTTCTCACTGGTCGGCCTGCCCCGCTCGCTGCTGACGGTGATCATCGGCCACACCCTGTTCACCTTTCCGTTCTTCGTGGAGTCGGTGCGCTCACGGCTGGAGTATTTCGACCTGTCGTTCGAGGAGGCCGCCCGCGACCTCGGCGCCTCGCCCCTCAAAGCGTTCTGGCTGGTGACGCTGCCGATCATCGGGCCAACCATCGCCGGCGCCGCGATCCTCGCGGTGGCGCTGTCGATGGATGAATTCCTGATCACCGTGTTCGTCACCGGCAGCGACACCACGCTGCCCCTCATGATTCTTTCGATGATGCGCCGCGCCGTCAGCCCCACCATCAATGCCGCCTCGGTATTCATGCTGGTGGTGACCATTGCCATCATCGCCATTGCCGGCCTGGTCATGACCTTGCGTCGTCGCCGCCTCGAACTTGAACGTGCTGAAACTGCAGAGTAATCACCATGACCAACAGTATTGAACTGACCGGGATTTCCAAGAGCTACGGCAACCTCACTGCCCTGGGCAAAGTCGACCTCACGGTAAAACGCAACGAGATCCTGACCCTGCTCGGCCCCAGTGGCTGCGGCAAGACCACCCTGATGCGGATCATTGCCGGCTTCGAAGAGCCCACCACCGGCAAAGTGGTGATCGACGGCAAGGACTCCACCGCCCTGGCGCCTGAACACCGCCCGGTGAATATGGTGTTCCAGAAGTACGCGCTGTTCCCGCACCTGGACGTGTTCGACAACGTGGCCTTCGGGTTGCGTTTGAAGAAGAAGCCCAAGGATGAGATCAAGCGTGAAGTGAACAAGGCGCTGGAACTGGTGCAACTGGAAAGCTTCAAGAGCCGCTGGATCTCCGAGCTCAGTGGCGGGCAGGCGCAACGTGTGGCCCTGGCCCGCGCGCTGGTGAATCGCCCGGCGGTGTTGCTGCTGGACGAGCCGCTGGCGGCCCTGGACCTGAAGATTCGCCATCACATGCTTAACGAGATCAAGCGCATCCACGAAGAGACTTCCACCACGTTTGTGTATGTGACTCACGACCAGGACGAAGCGATGATCTTGTCGGACCGTGTGGTATTGCTGAACAAGGGTGGCATCGAGCAGATCGGCGGGCCGCAGGAGATGTATTGGTCGCCGCGCACGTTGTTTGCCGCCAGGTTTTTCGGCGATACCAATATCGTCAACGGCACGTATGGGCTGGGTGGCGTGGTCGAGTTGCCGTTTGGGCGTTATGCCCATACGGCTAAAAGCGGCGTGGGTGCAGGGCCGGTGAATGTGTCGATCCGGCCTGAAACCATCGGCCTTGAGCCGGCGCTGGGCGCCGCACTGGCCGACGGTGCGTTCGCCGGGAAGGTCAAGGACACTTCGTTTATCGGTAATCGGGTGATCTACCGCGTGGAGGTGGCCGGTGGCACGCTTGATCTCAAATGCCAGCAACTGCCGACTCCCGGCAGCCACGCACTGCCGCCGGGTACGAACGTGGCGTTGACCTGCAAACCGGAAAGCTTTGTGGTGATTCCGGTCTGAAGGGGTTGAACATGGGGCCTGGCTGAAGCAGCCGAGGTTCATTTTTACGCTGGATCATGCGCTCTTTCACGGGAGGCTGGTCTGGCGTTTTTTTTGCCCGGGGGGAAGAGAGTAATGGTCGGTTTTATTGAGCGGGAAGTGGGCCCTCCGGTAAGTCTAGATTTACCGGGGGCCCGTGCCGGGCTGACCATCTCATTAGGGCTCTGCCCCGCCTGTCGGCGCCTCGCCTAGGCTCGGCGTTCCCTCACTCCGGCACCGCGAAGCGGGCC
>NZ_JACARZ010000175.1:0-9805 GCF_013386315.1 Pseudomonas sp. P7779
TCCCACATTTGATCTGTGTCGTTACTGGTATTACCTACCCACCGAAGATCTGCGACGGCCGGCGCAACGTCGGATCAAACGGGTTGATCTTCGGCCCGATCGCCGCCGCCTCGCGCTTCAACAACTCCACCACCGTCGGCAGCCGCCCCGGCCCCAGCCGGTCGCTGATGGTCGCCACACTCAACGCCGCCACCGCATGCCCATTACGATCCAGGATCGGCACCGCCAACCCGGCCATGCCTTCCAGCACCCCGGTATTGCGCGCCGCATACCCCAACCGCCGCACACTCTCCACCTCCGAACGCAAAAACACCTCGTCGTACAGGTGAAAATCCTTGAGCCGCGGCAAGTTGTAGCGGATCACCGTCTCGCGCTCTTCCTCCGGCAAAAACGCCAAAATCGCCAGGCTGCCCTGCCCCACGCCCAGCGCCACGCGGCCGCCGATATCACCGGTAAAGGTACGGATCGGATACGGCCCTTCACTGCGGTCCAGGCAGATCGCATCAAACCCGCTGCGCGCCAGCAGGAACAATGAATCCCCCAACGACGCACTGAGGCGCAACATGCTCGGCCGCACCAGGTCCCGCAGGTTGCCGGTGTTGCCCGCATTCGCCGCCAGTGCGAAGAACTCCAGGCTCAGCCGATAGCGCTTGCTACGCGCATCCTGCTCCACCATGCCCTCGTCCATAAGGCTGCGCAGCAGTCGGTGGGTGGTGGGTTGCGACAGCCCCACCTGCTGCGCCAGTTGCGTCACCCGTTCACCACCGTCCGGCGCCGCGCCGAGGATGCGCAGTAATGCAAACAACCGGGAGACGCCACCGGCGCCGACTTCCTTGACACTTTCATTCCGCTCAGTGGAATCCATAAGCCGATATCTCACACTAAATTCTGTTCAGTGAATGAAACTGAAAAAAGTACTCTATCCAGTGAAATTCCATCTTCCGCCATCCTAGTCTTTCGCCCTAATCTGCGTCCACAGGGGCGAAATGAACAACTAACGGCAGCCGACTCAAGATCGAGCGCCAACGCACCCGCAACACCCTTTTCGCATCTGCCCAAAACAAAAAAGCGCGTTTCGACGCGACTCAAAAAGGTGGAACGCAGACATGGCTTTTCTCCAACTCAACGCCTTGAGCAAACGCTACGGCGCCGTCGACGCGGTGGTCGCCACTGATCTTGCGGTGGAAAAAGGCGAATTCGTGTCCCTGCTCGGCCCCTCGGGCTGCGGCAAGACCACCACCTTGCAAATGATCGCCGGCTTCGTCGACGTCACCGGTGGCCAGATCGTCCTCGACGGTCGCGACATCACCCATGCCAAACCCGCCAGCCGTGGCCTGGGCGTGGTGTTCCAGAGCTACGCGCTGTTCCCCCACATGAGCGTGCGCGACAACGTCGCCTTCGGCCTGAAGATGCGCAAGGTGCCTGCCACTGAGATCGCAAGCAGAGTCAAGACCGTGCTGGAACTGGTGCGCCTGGCGCCCCACGCCGAGCGCTACCCGCGGGAACTGTCCGGCGGCCAGCGCCAGCGCGTGGCCTTGGCCCGCGCCTTAGTGATCGAACCGCCGGTGTTGCTGCTGGACGAGCCGCTGTCGAACCTCGACGCCAATCTGCGGGAAGAGATGCAGTTCGAAATCCGCCGCATCCAGTGTGAAGTCGGGATCACCACCCTGATGGTCACCCACGACCAGGCCGAGGCACTGTCCATCAGCGACCGCGTGGTGGTGATGCAGGCCGGGCGCGTCACCCAGATCGACGCGCCGTACAAACTCTATGAACACCCGCGCACGCGCTTTATCTCGGACTTTGTCGGCAAGGCCAACCTGCTGGCGGGCGACTTCGATCAACTCGGCGCGCCGCAAGTGCGCTTCGAGCCCGGCAACGGCGAGCTGACCCTAAGCCTGCGCCCGGAAAAGATCGACCTGGTGGCCGCCGGCTCAGGGCGCCTGCAAGGCAAGATCCTCGACAGCTATTTCTTCGGCAGCCAATGGCTGTACCGCATCAAGACCCAGATCGGCGAGCTGACCGTGGTCCGCCGCAATGACGGCAGCGCGCCATTGGCTTGCGGCGCTGCAGTGGGCCTGGACTGGGAGTCGAACCTGTTGCGGGTGCTGGCCGCGGATGAGGTGCGCGCATGAGCCGTGGCTACCTGTTGTCGTTGCCGGCGCTGGTGTTGTTTTTCGGGCTGCTGATCCTGCCCCTGGGCCTGACACTGGTGCTGTCGTTCAACGTGTTCGACTATCAGGTGGGGGTGAAGGCCGATGAGTGGACCTTCGCCCACTACCTGTCGCTGTTCAGCGATTCGTACTTCTACGAAATCTTCTGGCGCACCTTCTGGATCAGTGCCCTGGTGACCTTGCTGTGTGTGGTGATCGGCGTGCCCGAGGCCTACATCCTCAGCCGCATGGGCACGCCCTGGCGCTCGATCTTCCTGATCCTGATCCTCACCCCGCTGCTGATTTCGGTGGTGGTGCGGGCCTTCGGCTGGAGCCTGCTGCTGGGTGCCGATGGCCTGGTGAACCAGGTGATCCAGGCCCTGGGCGGCAAGCCGGTGAAGCTGCTGTACACCTCGTTCGCCGTGATCATCGCACTGGTGCACGTGATGCTGCCGTTCATGATCATCCCGGTGTGGACCTCCCTGCAGAAGCTCGACCCGTCGGCGGAACAGGCGGCGCTGTCCCTGGGTGCCAGCCAGGCCACGGTGATGCGCAAGATCGTGTTGCCGCAGGTGATGCCCGGCGTGCTGTCCGGCACCCTGATCGTATTCGGCCTGGCTGCCAGCTCCTTCGCGATCCCCGGCCTGCTGGGCGGACGCCGCCTGAAGATGGTCGCCACGGTGGTCTACGACCAATACCTCTCGGAACTCAACTGGCCCATGGGCGCGACCATCGCGGTGGTGCTTCTGTTGGTCAACTTGCTGATCATGCTGAGCTGGAACCGCATGGTCGAAGGCCGCTACAAAAAGTCCCTGGGAGTATAAGACGATGTCCAGAAACGGTCCTTTGGCCCTGGGCTTTCACGGCCTGGTGGTGCTGTTCATGATGGCGCCGCTGGTGGTGGTGTGCCTGGTGGCCTTCACCCCGGAAAATACCTTGAGCCTGCCCACTTCGGGCTTCTCCCTGCGCTGGTTTCATGCGGTGTTCGAGCGCGCGGACTTTATCCAGGCGTTCTACAACAGCCTGGTCCTGGCGTTCGTTGCCGCCACCCTGGCGACGTTGATCGCGGTGCCGGCGGCGCTGGCAATCAGTCGCTACCAGTTCCCCGGCCGTAACTTCTTCAGTGCGCTGTTCCTCTCGCCGATCATCATCCCGCACCTGGTGCTGGGGGTGGCGATGCTGCGGCTGTTCGCAATGATGGGCGTCAACGGCAGCTTCACCTGGTTGATGCTGGCCCACGTGGTGATCATCACGCCTTACGTATTGCGCCTGGTATTGGCGGCCGCCATCGGCATTGACCGCAGCGCCGAGCAGGCTGCCGAATCCCTCGGCGCCAGCCGCTTCACTCTGTTTCGCCAGATCACCTTGCCGATGATTCTGCCCGGCGTGGCCGGCGGCTGGTTGCTGGCGTTCATCAACAGTTTCGATGAAGTGACCCTGTCGATCTTTGTCAGCTCGCCGGCCACCCAGACCTTGCCGGTGCGCATGTACGTGTACGCCACCGAATCCATCGACCCGATGATGGCGGCCGTGTCGGCGCTGGTGATCGGGTTGACGGCGGCGGCAATGATTCTGCTGGACCGGGTCTACGGCCTGGATCGCGTGTTGGTAGGGAAACATTGATGGCACTGTTCAAACGACTGGCGGAAACCGAGCGGCCCAGCCTGGCGTTCACCCTCGATGGGCAGCCTGCCACGGGCCTGCTCGGGGACACCTTGCTGACTGCCGTACTGACCTGCGCCGAGCACCTGCGGGGCAGTGATTTCAGCGCCGAACGCCGCGCCGGTTTCTGCCTGATGGGGGCCTGCCAGGATTGCTGGGTACGGCTGGAGGATGGTCGGCGAGTGCGCGCCTGTTCGACCTTGCTGGAAGACGGCCAGGCGATTCGCCGTGACCCGGGGCGCCAGGCATGAAGAGCGTGGTGATAGTGGGCGCAGGCCCGGCGGGCATTACCGCAGCCCGGACCTTGCTGGACCATGGCGTGACCCCGGTGTTGGTGGACGAGAGCCTGCGCGGTGGCGGCCAGATCTATCGGCGCCAGCCGGCGAACTTCCAGCGCTCGGCCAAGCAGCTGTATGGGTTTGAAGCGGGCAAGGCGACAGCGCTGCATCGCACCATGGATGAGCTGGCCACCCGGATCGACTACCGGCCGGAAACCCTGGCGTGGAATGCGGAAAATGGCCGCCTGGACATGCTCAACAACGGCCACGCCGAAAGCATCGAATACGCGCAGATCATCGTCGCCACGGGCGCCACCGACCGCATCCTGCCCGTGCCGGGCTGGACGCTGCCCGGTGTGTACAGCCTGGGCGCGGCGCAAATCGCGCTGAAGTATCAAGGCTGCGCCATCGGTGAGCGTGTCGCGTTCTGCGGCAGCGGGCCGTTGCTGTACCTGGTGGCGTATCAGTACGCCAAGGCCGGGGCCAGGGTGGTGGCGGTGCTCGACAGCGCACCGTTCAGCGCCCAATGCCGCGCCTTGCCGGCATTGCTCGGCCAGCCGGCGACCCTGGCCAAGGGTTTGTACTACCGCGCCTGGCTCACGGCCCACGGCATCCCGGTGCATCAAGGGGCAACGCTTTCGCACATCAACGGCGAGCAACGAGTGACGGGCATCCACTGGGACCAGCAGGAAATCGCCTGTGATGCCGTGGCCTTCGCCCATGCCCTGCGCAGCGAGACTCAACTGGCGGATTTACTCGGCTGTGAATTTGCCTGGAATGCATTGAACCGCGCCTGGTTGCCCCAGCGAGATGCGGCCGGGCGTAGCAGTGTCGCGGGCGTGTATCTGGCTGGCGACGGTGCCGGAATCATGGGCGCCGATGCGGCGCAAATGGCCGGCGAGCGAGCGGCATTGGCCTTGCTCGAAGACAGCGGTGTTGCCATCGACCACCGTCGCGGGCCCGTGCTGGAACAACAACTGGCAGGTATCCAGCGCTTTCGCCACGGCCTGGAAACCGCCTTCCCCTTCCCGGAAAACTGGGCCGCTGAAGCTCCGGACGAACTGATCCTGTGCCGCTGTGAAGAAGTCAGCGTCGGCGAAGTACGCGCGGTGGTGGACGAAGGCCACTGGGAAGTGAACCGGGTCAAGGCCCATTGCCGGGTTGGCATGGGCCGCTGCCAGGGCCGGATGTGCGGGCTGGCGGCGGCGGAAATCGTTGCCCAGCGCAGTGGCCGCGAGATTGAAAACGTTGGCCGCCTGCGTGGCCAGGCACCGATCAAACCCTTGCCGTTTGGCGTGGAGGTGCAGCCATGATCGACAGTGAAGTGATCGTGTTGGGTGGCGGGATTGTCGGGGCCTCGGCGGCTTTGATGCTGGCGCAGAAAGGTCGGCGCGTGGTGCTGCTGGAGCGGGACTTTTGTGGCTCGCACTCCAGCGGTGTGAACTATGGCGGCGTGCGGCGCCAGGGGCGGCCATTGCACCAACTGCCGCTATCGCAGCGTGCCCATGAGCTATGGTCCGACTTGCCGGGGCTGATTGGCATCGACGGGGAATACGTGCGCTCCGGGCATTTGAAACTGGCCCGCAGTCATGACGATCTGGCGGCTCTGCAGGCTTACGCCGACGCTACACGTGGCTTTGGCCTGGGCCTGCAAATGCTCGACCACGCTCAACTGCGCGCCCGGTTCCCGTGGGTGGGTGATGTGGCAGTCGGCGCGTCGTTATGCCCCGAAGACGGCCACGCCAATCCGCGCCTGGTCTCCCCCGCCTTTGCCCGCGCGGCGCAACGCCACGGTGCTCGGGTGATGGAGCAAACCGAAGTCACCCATCTTGAACATGACGGCCAGCGGTTTCAGTTGCGCTGTGCCAATGGGCTGCAGCTGCAAGCCCCCTGGCTGCTGAACTGCGCCGGCGCCTGGGCCGGCACCGTGGCCGCGCACTTTGGCGAGCCGGTGCCGATGACCTCGGCGCACCCGGCGATGCTCGTGACCGAGCCGTTGCCGGTGGTGATGGACGTGAGCACCGGGGTGGAAGGCGGCGGGATTTATGCGCGGCAAGTCGCCCGGGGCAATTGCATCCTCGGTGGCGGGCGCGGCTTTGCCCTGGGCCCGCAACAAGCCCGCCCGGGCCAGGCGGCGGTGCTGGAGATTCTGCGCAATGCCGGCGAGTTGTACCCGTTCCTCAAGGGTGCCCAGGCGATCCGTACCTGGAGCGGCACCGAAGGTTATCTGCCCGACCACGAACCGGTGATCGGCGACAGCAGCACCCAACCCGGCCTGCTCCACGGTTTCGGCTTTGCCGGCGCCGGGTTCCAGCTCGGCCCTGCGGTCGGTGAAGCCCTGGCAGAGATCGTCTGCACGGGGGCCAGCCGGCAGCCCATCGAAGCATTTTCCATCCGTCGTTTCCAAGCCTGAGAGGAAGATTCATGCACATGATCAAACGTACTGCGCTGTCTTGCCTGTCCCTCGCCCTGTTGAGCACGGCGGCCCACGCCGCACCGACGCTGTACCTGGGCATGAACGGCGGCACCATGGAGCGGGTCTACGCCGACAAGGTGCTGCCCGCGTTCGAAAAGGCCAACAACGTCAAGGTGGTGATCGTGCCGGGCACCTCGTCGGACATCCTGGCCAAGGTGCAGGCCAACAAGGACAACCCGCAGATGCACGTGATGTTCCTCGACGACGGCATCATGTACCGCGCGATTTCCATGGGGTTGTGCGAGAAGCTCACGCCCAACCCGACCCTGGACCAGATTCCGGCCAAGGCGAAGATCAAGGAAGAAGCGGTTGCGGTGACGCTCGGGGTGACCGGGTTGGGTTACAACGCCAAGATGTTCAAGGAAAAGGGCTGGGCGCCGCCGACGTCGTGGATGGACCTGGCCGACCCGCGCTTCAAGGACAAGGTGGTGTTCCAGTCGTTGGCCTCGTCCACATTTGGGTTGCACGGGTTCCTCATGTTCAACCGGATTCAGGGGGGTAGCGAGACCAACGTGGAGCCGGGGTTCAAGGCCTGGCCGAAAACCGTCGGGCCCAACGTGCTGGAGTACATCGCCAGCTCGGCGAAGATTTCCGAGATGGTGCAGACGGATGAGGCGGCGATCTTTCCGCTGACGCCGACGCAGGTGACCACGCAACAGTTGTTGGGTGTGCCGATGGAGTATGCGCAGCCGAAAGAAGGCGCGGTGGTGTTGAACGTGGCGGAGTGTGTGATTGCGCGGAATGACCAGCCGGAGTTGGCGCAAAAACTGGCGCAGTTCTTGTTGACCGCAGAGGCTCAGGCGCCGGCTTTGGAACTGGGGGATCAGATTCCTTCGAATCCTACGACGCCGACTACCGACAAAACCCGGGCGCGGGTGGAGGCGATGAACAGTTATTTGCAGACGGCGATTTCGATTGACTGGGACCAGGTGAACCAGGCACGGCCCGAGTGGAATGCGCGGTGGAGTCGGTCGATTGAGCGGTAGACCGTCATGCTGATGACTGGCGCTGTTTTTTTCGGCGCCGGCCCCGAATGATCGCTATGACCCGGTGGCGCTTCTGACGCAGCTTGACCCACTCGCTACGCACTTCACGGTGGCGTTTGCTGTTAAGCAACAGCAGCGCCAGAAGGGGGAACAGAATGCTCAACACGTAGAAGACCTTATGCGGGCGATAGTCAATCGTCGGCAGAACGCCGAGCAGGCACAGAATCATCAGCACTACGGGAATCCATACCCAACCAGGATAGCCGCAGGCGATCATGAAGTTGCAATGCGAAGCCAGCAAAGCCAGACCAAGGCCGGTAAAAAATGAATATCTGAGGTTATCCCCGACAGGCATCTCTTTAAAATAGCTGTCAAACATCAAGGGAATACCGAACGCAAAAGTAAATATCTGGGCATAAATTGCCATCATAAATGTTGGAAAGTAGCGCTTTAGAAAGTTCAGGAACTCTTGAAGGCTCATCAGAAAAATCATTCAGCGAACTCCTCGTACAAACCCACGGCAATCGTTCTCAAATTTCCAGACGTGGCGCTTCCCATCACCACAGCGGAAGCTCCAACGACATCTTTTATTTGGGTAAGCGTCGCATGCTTAAGCTCTGCAGATGTAAATCGCTTGGGTAACGCGCCAGACGCCTGCTTAAGCTTCAACATTTTCGAGGTTAACTGCGGGTGATTGATACTTAGCAGCTCCTTGGTCAGTTTCGCGCGTTCTTGCCGACTTAACCCTCTGAGTACATCCCGCCAACTTTTTGCCGTTGCAGCCTTGATGGTTCTTACAAGCTTGACCGTCGTCAGAAACGACGTGCTCGCACCGATAAGAGATATTGCGTCCAAAACAGCTATTGCGCGTTGATACCACTGCTCACTGTCCAACATGTCATTACGTGAAGGCTCGGTCACTTCTTTGTACACCCGATACCCAGCGTTAAAACATTGAGCCGTACTGGCGGCAGTAGCACTGAAGCCAATTGCCACCACTACGGAGCTGGTACCGAGTGTAAAAGGGATCGCCGCTGAACCACTTGTCACCACGATCCACCCCAACACCGCACTCGTACACGCCAACCCCATCCCCACCGCCTCAAACACCACCTGCGACTCCCTAGGTTCGTGCTCCAACTGCCGGACAAAATCCAGGCGGGCCATGGACCGTGGCATTTCCCGCAAGATCACTCGCTTGGGTAGCACGCTGCAAATTGGCTGAAACTCACGCAGAGTTACCGGCCACAGTTGGTCATCGAGATACACCACCCCTGCCCCGGCAATCGCCGGATCGGCATCAATGCTTGCAAACAGGCGCCGCAGGTCGATGCTGCTTTCAATCCGCTCACGGGTGGTGAGGTGCGCACTGGGAAAACCGTCCTTCAAGAGGCTGGAAGTCATTCCTTTTACTCCGGGATTTCACAAGAGCGCAGAGCCTAAAGAATCCATATCCCGAAAAAATGTCGGAGGTTTTACTTTTTCTCGACAGGCACTTCCTGATCCTGTTCCCACCTCTTGTAGGCCATCGTGCGAATAGGAAAAGTACGCCCCGTGCCACTACCGGCGAACACAGGAACAGGGAGCAACAATGGCCGTTGATATGTTTTTAAAGCTGGGAGACATCAAGGGTGAGTCCAAGGATCAGGCACACCGAGATGAAATCGAAATCAACAAATGGGGATGGCGCATGACCCAGTCGGGCAACATGCATTCCGGCACTGGCGGTGGTGCGGGCAAGGTCAATATGGGCAACCTGGCGATCAGCAAGGCCCTGGACAAGTCCACGCCCAACCTGATGATGGCCTGCTCCACCGGCAAGCATTATCCCGAGGCAAGGCTTGTGGTGCGCAAGGCCGGCGGCAGCAGCGCGGTGGAATATCTGGTGATCACTTTGAAGGAGGTGATGGTGTCGTCCTACGAGACCACTGCGGTAACGACGAGCGACGTGCTGACCGAAGAAATCAGCCTGAACTTCGCCAAGGTGGAAGTCAGCTATCAGCCGCAGAAGTCGGATGGTGGCAAAGACGGGGGAGCGATCAAGTACGGATGGAATATTCGCGAGAACAGCAAAATGTGACCCGGAAGCGGCGTGCGTCAGGCACGCCGCTCGTTGGCTGGCAGGCTACCGCCCGGTTCCGCACTTACAGCGGGTCACTTTTGAAAGGAGCCCAAACGTAACCAAAAGGCTCTTGCTCGGTGTGCTCACTCCGGCTTTGGAGCGTGGTTTAACGGGGCGCCTAAGATCAA
>NZ_JACARZ010000176.1:0-10658 GCF_013386315.1 Pseudomonas sp. P7779
CTTCAGGGGCGGCGGCGGTGGTTTCGGCGGCGGTGGCGCCTCGGGCGGCTGGTAATGACAATAACTAGAGAGCATCAACAACCATGGCATTATTGAGTCAACACGAGCAACGCCAGGTCGCCGAGGCGATCGCCCGGGTCGAGCAACAGACCGACGCCGAACTGGTGACCGTGCTCGCGGCCCGCGCCGACGACTACGCCTACATCCCGCTGTTGTGGGCCAGCCTGCTGGCGCTGGTGGTGCCGGGGATCATCCACTACCTGTCGGGCTGGTTGACCATGTACACCTTGCTGCTGGCGCAGTGGGGCACGTTCGTCGTGCTGTGCCTGGTGTTCCGTTTGCCCAGGGTCACCACGCGACTGATCCCGCGCTCGGTGCGCCATTGGCGCGCGTCCAACCTGGCACGGCGGCAGTTTCTCGAACAGCACCTGCACCACACGCTGGGCAGCACCGGGGTGCTGATTTTTGTCAGTGAGGCCGAGCGGTATGTGGAAATCCTGGTGGACAAGGGGATTTCCAGTCGCCTGGATGACAGCAGTTGGGATGCGATCGTCAAGGACTTCACCCGCCAGGTGAAGCAAGGCCAGACGTTGGCCGGGTTTGTGGCGTGTATTGAGGCTTGCGGGGAATTGCTCAGGGAGCACGTACCGGTGACCCACGCACGCAATGAGCTGCCGAATCGGTTGGTGGTGTTGGAGTAGTGTAAAATTCCCGGCATTCCCTGCCCGAGGCGTTTTTGTTCATGTCTGCCACCGCTAAACCTGCCAGCCCCGCGCCGGATCATCACGCGCAGTTCCTCGAACTGCTGAGCGCGAGCCTTGAGCAAAACGCCTTTATCAAGCTGGTGCTGGCCAAGTACGTCGGCACCGAGCCTGATCTTCAGAAGCTGATCATCAAGCAGCTGACGGTCAAGGATCAGCCTTGCCTGTCCTTCGTCTATCGCTACAAGACCCGCGACATCACCAAGAACTTCTCCCTGGCCGACGGCGTGGCGGCAATTGCCGAGTTGTTGCCGGCGGCGTTCAAGAATGCGCACCTGCTGTCGGTGACCGACGAAGCCCAGCTGGAATACAGCAAGAAAAACAAAAGCTCACTGTTCAAAAGCAAGCCGCAGCAACTGCGCGAAGCGCCGTCTGCCGAGCACAACCGCGAGAAGAATCGCTTCCTGGACCTGACCCGGCCCTTCCTCGCCGACCTTGGTGTGACCAACGCGAAACACGAGCTGATCCCGGCGATGTCGCGCAAGTGGAAGCAGATCAACAAGTTCATCGAAGTGTTCAGCCATGCGCTGACCACCTCGCCGCTGAAGCTGGACCAGCCGGTGCGGGTCGCGGACTTTGGTTCGGGCAAGGGTTACCTGACGTTTGCCATCCACGACTACCTGCGCAACACCCTCAACGCCGAGGGCGAAGTCACCGGCGTGGAGCTGCGCGAAGACATGGTGACCCTGTGCAACAACGCCGCCGCCCGCCTGGACCACCCGGGGCTGGTGTTCAAGTGCGGGGATGTGCGCAGCGTCGCGCCCAGCGAGCTGGACGTGATGATCGCCCTGCATGCCTGCGACATCGCCACCGACTACGCGATTCACACCGGCATCCGCTCCGGTGCGTCGATCATCATGTGCTCGCCGTGCTGCCACAAGCAGATTCGCCTGCAGATCCAGAGCCCGGCGCTGCTCAAGCCGATGCTGCAATACGGCCTGCACCTGGGCCAGCAGGCGGAAATGGTCACCGACAGTTTGCGCGCGTTGTTCCTTGAAGCGTGCGGCTATGAGACCAAGGTGTTTGAGTTCATCTCGTTGGAGCACACCAACAAGAACAAGATGATCCTGGCGGTGAAGCGTGCCGAGCCGGTGGACAACGCTCAACTCCTGGAGAAAATCCAGGAGCTCAAGGCGTTCTACAACATCACCGAACATTGCCTTGAAACCCTGCTGCGGGCGGACGGTTACCTCGCCTGAGTGCGACGCAAATCAAAAATGTGGGAGCGGGCTTGCTCGCGAAAGCGGTGTGTCAGTCACCTGATGTATCAACTGACCCACCGCATTCGCGAGCAAGTCCGCTCCCACATTAGATCGCGCTAGCCTTGGGAGCTGGCGCAGGCTTCACGCTGGTCTTGCGCCCCAACATCACCGTCACAATCACCCCGCAGGCAAACAGCCAGGTAATCGGCTCGATGTGTTCACCAAAAAACAGCGCCGAAAACGCGATGGTGAAAAAGATCTGCAACAGCTGAATCTGGCTGACCCGGGCGATGCCACCCATGGCGAGCCCGGCGTACCACGCAAAGAACCCCAGGAACTGCGAAAACAACGAGACATAACCAAACGCCCACCAGGTGCGCATGGAAATCGGCCCTTCGTGTTGCAGCGCCAGGTAGGCCACCGGCCCGATCAATACCGGCGTCGACAGCACCAGCGCCCAACAGATTACCTGCCAGCCGCCCATCTCCTTGGCCAACCGGCCGCCTTCGGCATAACCCAGGCCACCCACGGCAATCGCCCCGAGCATCAACAGGTCGCCCGCCTGGATGCTGCCGGCTCCGGTGATCAACGCATAACTCAGCACCAGCGCACTGCCCAGCGCCGCGCAGGCCCAGAAGGCCTTCGACGGACGTTCATGGGACAGCCACGCCGCGTACAGCGCCACGCACAGCGGCTGCAACCCGTTGACCAGCGCGCCATGGGACGCGGGCAAGGTTTGCATGGCCCAGGCCGACAACACCGGGAAACCCAGGATTACCCCGGCAATCACCAGCGTCAGCCCGCGCACCTGGCGCCAGGTGGGCCAGCGCTCACGGCGCCACAGCAACAACGCCGCCGCCGGCACCGCCGCGAACAACGCCCGGCCCAGGCCATTGAGCAACGGGTGGATTTCCTGCACCACGATACGGGTGAAGGGCAGGGTGAGGCTGAAGATGACGACGCCCAGCAGGCCGAGGGCCATGCCGGTATTTTCGCGGGAGCTCATGGAAGGAACCAGAATCGAATGGGCCGGAAGTGGATGTTCATCTAGCCACAAAGCCCCGCAAACGCGCGCTTACAGCTGGGTGCAGATTGGACCGTACAGTTTGTGTAGGAGCGAGCTTGCTCCCGAAAAACCTGAGAGCGTCGCGGGCTGTCTGGTTACCCGCGTTATCGTTAACGTGCTTCGCGAGCAAGCTCGCTCCTACAGAGGGCTGGTCCGCAATGATGTAGTAGCGGGCCATTACCCGGCTCATCGGCACAGGTCTATCTTGGCTACTCCTATCTGCCCAACCGTTCAACCGGAGGAATGTCCCATGGCCGCGAAAAAAATCCTGATGCTGGTCGGCGATTACGTCGAAGACTATGAAGTGATGGTGCCGTTCCAGGCGCTGCTGATGGTGGGGCATACCGTGCACGCGGTGTGCCCTGACAAGGCTGCCGGCCAGACCGTGCGCACGGCGATCCACGACTTCGAAGGCGACCAGACCTACAGCGAAAAGCCCGGGCACCTGTTCGCCCTGAATGCGGATTTTGCCAAGGTGAACGCCGCCGACTACGACGCGCTGCTGGTGCCGGGTGGCCGTGCCCCTGAGTACCTGCGGCTGAACGAAAAGGTCCTGCAACTGGTCAAGGATTTCGATCAGGCTGGCAAACCCATCGCTGCCGTGTGCCATGGCGCTCAACTGCTGGCGGCTGCCGGGATCCTGGAAGGCCGAGAGTGCAGCGCCTACCCGGCGTGCGGGCCGGAGGTACGACTGGCGGGCGGTACGTTCATCGATATCCCGGTGACCGACAGCCACGTTCAAGGCAATCTGGTGACGGCCCCGGCGTGGCCGGCGCACCCAAGCTGGCTCGCGGGTTTCCTCGGCCTGCTGGGCACCAAAATCACCCTGTAAAGCGGAGGTCATCGCCATGTGCGAACTGTACGTCAAGGCCGACCCGATTCTGTACGAATCCCGCTCGCGCTCCCTGCGCATCTGCGGCGTGGTGACCACCGTGCGCCTGGAAAACCAGTTCTGGGACATCCTCAGCGAAATCGCCGAGGTGGATGGGATGACCACCAATCAACTGATCGCCAAGCTGTATGAAGAAGTGATGGATTACCGCGGCGAAGTGGTGAATTTTGCTTCGTTCTTGCGGGTGAGTTGCACGCGGTATTTGAGCAGGCAGCGGGTTCACGCCCCAGAGCTCAGCCTGGTTAATACAAGAAATGGCGCGCAGAAGATCTGAATGTGGGAGCGGGCTTGCTCGCGAAGGCGGTGTGTCAGGTAACTCATGTACCGACTGATCCAGCGCTTTCGCGAGCAAGCCCGCTCCCACATTGATTAGTAGGGGTCAGAAGAACCGCGTCACACTGATCTTCGCATCCCGGCCCTTGGTGTAGGCGCGGTCGCCGCTCAGGGCCGGTCGGAAGTTGTTGTTGAACAGGTTGTCCACGGTGAAGTTCACCTCGGTACCCTTGAGGTAAGCCTGTTGCGGCTTCCAGCTGGCGAAGAGGCCCTGGGTGTTGTAGCGCTTGTTGCCGTACTGGTCGTAGAACAGGTCGCCGATGCTGGTGCCCGGGCCGCCGGAATACTTGTCGCTCGGCAGGCGGCTGGTGGCGCCGATGAACTGCCCTTGCCAGCCTACCCGCATATCCAGGCTCGGAATCTTGGTGCCGAGCACCACCACCCATTTGGTTGGCGGAATGTCCCGCGCCCAGACGTCCGGCCCCCACGGGTTGGTGTAGGCGCCTTCATGTTTGCCGGTGGTGTAGGCGAACGATACCGAGCCGAACACGTAGGTGGAGTCATAGAAACTCTCGGCCTCGAAACCCTTGATGGTCATGCCGCCGATGTTGCGGTAGTTGGACATCGCGCCCGGCGGGCAGGCGCTGGAAATCGTCCCGCCGTTGACCGCCTGGTTCTGGCAGCCCACGCCCGTGGCCTTGAAGATTTCGTCCTCGACCTTGTTGTGGAACAGCGTGGTACGCAGTTGCAGGTTGTCGCCGTGGGCGAACACGTCGGCGAAGCTGGTGACGTTGCCCAGGGTGATGGAGGTGATGCGCTCCGGGTCCAGGTCCAGGCTGGTGGCGGTGCGGCTGCCCAGGCCCTGGACTTCATACTGCTCGTCGATCACTGGCGCACGCCAGGTGCGGCTCCAGTTGGCGAACATCGCCACGTTCGGGGTGATGGTCCAGTACGCCGCCAGGCGTGGCGACCAGCCGGTGTAAGTGCGGTCGCTGTAGTCATGGCCGATGGCCGGGTCCGGGTTGCTGTAGTACGGCGCGTCGTTGGCCTCGCCGCGGTTGCGCACATGGTCATAGCGCATCGACGGGGTAATGGTCACATCGCCCAGCGTCACCGCGTCCTGGATAAAGAAGCTGTTGGTGTCGACCTTGCCATGGGGCATGAAGCCCGGCTGGAAGTGCCCGTAGTTGTATTTCGGGGTGTTGTAGGTGGCGCCGGGCATCCACATTTCGGTTTCCCGGGTGTGCTTGCGGATTTGCACACCGGTGGTCACCGCGTGCTGCAACGCACCGGTGGAAAACAGGCTGACGTTGCGTACGTCGAGGTTCTTGTCGTTATAGGAGGTGTCCATCTTGCGCCCGCCGGTGGCCAACTGGAAAAACGCCGTGGCGTCGCGCTCGTCGGTCTGGTCGGTATTGGATTCGGAGTACTTGATGGTCAAGTCCACCAGCGGGTTATTCATCGGCTGGTATTCGTACTTGCCGGACCAGGTGGTGTCGACGGTATTGCGGTTGGCCAGGAAGCGTTTCAGCGCGGCTTCGTAGCCATAGCGGTCGATGTTGGCCTGGGTCGGCGGCGTCGGGTAGCTGGCGGCAGAGAAGGGCGTCCAGCGCTGGCTGTTGGAGCGCGAATACGACAGACCCAGGCTTTGCTCATCGGTGAAGTGAGCATTGAACTTGAACAGTTTGCCGTCCACATTCTGGGCGCTGTTGGGCAGGCGCTTGGGGTTGATCGGGTACTGGTTGTTGTCGTTGGGCAGGGTGGCAGCCAGTTTCATGTCGCCGCCGTCGCGCTGGGTCAGGTAGGCCAGCGCATCGAAGCGGCCGTCATCGGTACGCCCGTAAACGGCACTGCTGTAGACCTGCTCATGGTCGTTGCTGGAGTAGCCGTATTTGAGCATGGCACCGCTGTTGCGCCCGTCCTTGAGCAGGTCCGGGGCATCCTTGGTGGTCATGTTGACCGTACCGCCAAAGCCGCCGTTGCCGCTGAAGGGCGAGTTGGGGCCTTTCTCCACTTCGATGCTCTTGATCAGCTCGGGCTCGATAAACACAGTGCCCTGCTGGTAGCGCTCAAAGCCGCTTTTGGTTGCGCCATCGACGGTCAGCGGCACGTCTTCGGCGTCGCCGAAACCACGGATGTTGATGGTCTGGCCACCGGGCTTCAGCGAGCCGCCCTGGCTGATGCCGGGCAAGGTTTGCAGCAGGCTGGGAATGTTGTTGGACTGGTAGCGGTCGATGTCCGCCTGGGTCAGGGTGGAACGGCCGACGGTGGTGGAGTCGACCTCGTTGCCGGTGCCGATCACGCTCAGGGCGTCGAGCTGGATCGCGCTGCTGTTGGTGGTCTTGCCCTCTTCGGGGCGTACCACGTAAGTGCTGCCGACCTTGAGCAATACGAACTCGCCGTCCTTGAGCAGAGTGCGAATCGCCACTTCCGGTGTGAAGTCGCCATTGAGGGCTGGCGCCTGGATATTTTTCAGCAGCGCTTCATCGAACAGCAGCTGGATTTTCGCCTGCTGCGCCACCTGGCTCAGGGACGTGGCCAGGGACTGGGCCGGCAGTTGCAGCTTGAACGACTCGGCCTGGGCACTCAGGCTGAAGGCCAGGCAGGCGGCAATGGCGGTGGGTCGAAGAAACAGGTGCTGAACGTGGCAAGGCGCGCGAAACATGAAATCCCCCGGAGTAGCCAAATGGCCAGAAAGGTGTGCGTATCAAACGCAGACCCGAGGAAGACGCGGCAGGAAAAATAATCCTCACATGCGAATGCAAAATATTCTCAAATAAGAATTCCGCGGGGCTATTTGCGCGGTTCGATCCTGATATTGCCGTCGGCCAGGGCCACGGTTTTCACCGGCAATAGCGCCGGCAGGGCGTTGAGCAGGGCGTCCGGATCATTCACGTCCAGATTGCCCGAGACCTTCAGTTGCGCCACCGCGCTGTCCACCAGCAACGGCGCCTGGGGCCGGTACAGGCTCAACTCGTCCATCAGGCTGGCCAGCTCGCGATTACGAAACGACACGTGGCCGCCGCGCCAATCGGCGACCTCGCCGGCAGTGAGGGTTTGCTGCTGCAGCGTGCCTTTGGCATAACTGAACGTAGCGCGCTGATCGGCGCCGAGCAGGGTGGCCGGCAGCCTGGCATCCGGATCGAACGCCACTTGCCCATGGGCCACGCTGACCACCAGTTGCTGCTTGCTGCGCCGCACATCGAAGCCGGTGCCGACCACCCGCACATTGGCTTCACCGGCCTGCACGAACAGCGGACGCTCCTTGTCGGGCGCCACCTCGATATACAACTGGCCCTGATCCAGATGCACGATGCGCTGGTGACTGTTGAAGTCCACCCGCAGGCGCGTATTGGCGTTGACGTACAAGGTGCTGCCGTCAGGCAAATGCATGGTGCGCATTCCTTTGGCATGGGCCGCGACCTGGGCGTGGAACAGCTCGCGTGGGGCGCCGATGTTGCTCGTCAGCACGGCACACACCAGGGCGGCAGCCACCGCCAGGGCCGGGCGCCACACGGGTGGTTTGCGCACGGGCAGCGGTGTCGGTTTGTTCAGTTGCTGCAACTGGGCCAGGTCGGCCCAAAGCTGTTCGAATTCGGCGTAGGCGCGGGCATTGGCCGGCTCGGACTGCCAGGCGGCAAACGCCTTGCGGTCGGCGCGACCGGCGTCATTGCGGTTGCGCGCAAACCAGCTGGCGGCCTGGGCATCGATGGAGTCGCTGGCCTCGATGTCATAGGTGTCGATGTCGCTCAGGCGGGTCATTCTGGCTGCTCCTTGCCCTGTTCTTGTTGAAGTCGCTGCTTGCAATGCAGCAAGGCAAAAGCGATGTGCTTTTCCACCATGCTGACCGAAACGCCCATGCGCTCGGCGATCTGCGCCTGGCTCAGGCCTTCGAAGCGGTGCAGCATAAGGGCTTCTCGTCTTCTCGGCGAGAGTTCAGAGAGGACTTCTTTCAACTGTTCCAGGCGTTGCAGGCGTTGCGCGGCGGCCATGGGATCGTCTCGCGAGTCGCTGACAGGTTCGGCATCCAGTTCGGCCTGTTGCTGGTGGACGGTGTGCCGCACCTTTTGTTTGCGCCAGTGATCGCGCAGCAGATTGCGCGCCATCTGGAACAGAAACGCCCGTGGCTGCTCGACCTGAGCCCGGTCGCGGTAGTCCAGCCATTGGGTGAAGACATCCTGGGTCATGTCTGCCGCGTCGCTGGCGTTGTTCGTGCGTTTACGCAGGAAATGCAGGATATCTGCATAAAACCCGCGAAAGGCATCGGCCGACAGCGGGTCGGGCTTGGGACGAGACATGGATATCCTTCTTGACGAAGCACGACGTGGAAAAGTCGTGAATGATATCGAGAATTATTGTCATTTGTCTCTATTGAAAATCCAAGGTTGGATGCGGACTAAATGTGGGAGCGGGCTTGCTCGCGAAGGCGGTGAGTCAGTCGACCTATTAATTGACTGACCCACCGCCTTCGCGAGCAAGCCCGCTGCCACATTTGGATTGCGTTTCAGCGCAACAGGGTCAGTAGCTCTTGCAACTGAACACGGCCTGCCTCAGCCAGCGGGAACACCGGCAGCCGTGGATCCCCCGACTCCAGGCCCGTCAGCCGCAAACCGGCCTTGATCGTCGCCGGCAAGCCACCTTTGAGGATGAAATCCAGCAACGGCAACTGGCGATAAAACAGCTCCCGCGCTTTCTCCAGGTCATTGGCCAAAACGGCTTCATACAAATCCAGGTTGAGCTGAGGAATCAGATTCGGCGCCGCCGTGCACCAACCTTTCGCGCCCGCCGCAAACGCCTCCAGTGCCAGCGGATTGCAGCCGTTGTAGAACGGCACCTGGCCCTCGCTGCGCCGGTGCAATTGATGCATGCGCTGAATATCCCCGGTGCTTTCCTTGACCATGGTCACGTTGTCGACGCTGTTGACGATGCGCAGGATCAAGTCCACCGACATGTCGGTGCCACTGGTGGCCGGGTTGTTGTAGAGCATGATCGGCACGCCGATGCTGTCGCCAATGGCTGCATAGTGGGCGAGGATTTCCGCCTCGCTGAGTTTCCAGTACGAGGCCGGCAATACCATTACCACGTCCGCGCCGTGGGCCTCGGCAAACTGCGCACGACGCACGGCCTTGGCGGTGGTCAGGTCGGAGACGCTGACGATGGTCGGCACACGCTGGCCAACCTTCTGGATGCTGTAGGCGGCGACTTCATCCCACTCTGCATCACTGAGATAGGCGCCTTCGCCGGTGCTGCCCAACGGTGCGACAGCGTGCACGCCGCTGTCGATCAGGCGGTCGATCGAAAGGCCCAGGGCGTCGAGGTCAATGCGCTGTCCGTCCGTGCTGAACGGGGTGATGGTGTAGCCGATAATGCCGTGAATAGAAGGGCTGGACATGGAAAGGTCTCCGGTCGAAAAAGGATTTCAGTTCAGGCAATCGGCGTGTTGGCGCAGGTTCTGCCGAGCGTAGTAGTTGAACGCGGCGCCGTGGCGCTTGGGCTTGGAAATCCAGTCATGGGCTTCGCGGCCCAGTTCCGGCAGGATCGGCTTGATCGTGCCGGCGGCCATCGCCAGCAGCTGCAACTTGGCCGCGCGTTCGATCAACTGTGCGATCACACAGGCTTCCTCGATGCTCGCCCCAGTGGACAATTGGCCGTGGTGGGAAAGCAGAATCGCGCGTTTATCCCCCAGGGCAGCGGTGATGATTTCACCTTCTTCGTTGCCCACCGGCACCCCGGGCCAGGCTTCGAGGAATGCGCAATCTTCGTACAACGGGCAGAGGTCCATGTGGGACACCTGCAAAGGCACTTCCAGCATCGACAACGCAGCGATGTGGGTCGGGTGAGTGTGGATGATGCAGTTCACGTCCGGGCGACCGCGGTACACCCAGCTGTGAAAACGGTTGGCCGGGTTGGGCATGCCATGGCCTTCCAGCACCTCCAGGTCTTCGTTGACCAGCAATAGGTTGCTGGCGGTGATCTCATCAAAACCCAGGCCCAGTTGTTGGGTGTAGTAGGTGCCAGGCGTCGGGCCGCGTGCGGTGATCTGCCCGGCGAGGCCGGAGTCGTGGCCGTTTTCGAACAGGATCCGGCAGGTCAACGCCAGCTTTTGCCGGTCGGTCCACGTATTATCCGCCAGGGTGTTTTGCATCTGGGTCAGCGCTTGCTTGACCAGTTGGTCTTTCGGGAGTGCTAATGTCTTGGCCATATCAGTGTCCTTGTTCGTTGCAAATGACACTAAAGAGACTATATGACACAAAGTGTCATTAGCAAGCATTCATCATCGCCTCTTTAATGGATTAACCGCTGCACATGTCTATCCGTTTGAAAATATTGAGAAAAAAACTTGGTGTGACGTTGGAGTCGCTCGCGGAAAAATCCGGGATGACCAAGAGTTACCTGTCGAAAGTCGAACGCGGGTTGAATACGCCGTCGATTGCGGCGGCGCTGAAACTGGCCAAGGCGTTGAA
>NZ_JACARZ010000177.1:0-5570 GCF_013386315.1 Pseudomonas sp. P7779
ATCTATAAGCATCAATATACTTCAGAAACACTAATACCTCCGACCATATATGAAGGGCCTTCGTAGTATTTCCGTAAAACTTTTCACTTACACCTTCTGAGGATGCCTTTATGAATACTGCTGAATGATATTCAAGAATACTTTTATGTAGAAAAACAATTTCATCATATCCATCTTCCAACATCAAACACGCCACCTGGATGATATCCTTTTTGAACCCATCTAATTCACAATTCACTAATGGAGTCATTTGGCACGCACCAGAAAATACAGCTTCGAACTCAGAATTTTTAAGGCTTCGGCCATGCCCTAGCTGTAACGTCATAAAGCAAAAGGAATCAAACAACTTCCTTATTTTAGATTCTGGCAACCCACTAGAAAGCTCACGTTGAAAGCCTACTTTAAATTTATCATGCCGAGTAAACACAGCATTGAATAGGCGGTCAAAAAAATCAGGCAACGAGGATGGGATCTCACTTTCATTTTCATAGACCAAACATAACAAAGTCAACATAAGAGGAGTCGTTATTACGCCCTTGATACTTGCTGGAGCGTTTGCAATAGCTATATTCAAGCTTGACTTAAACAACACATCCTTTACTAATTTATTCAGAAACGGCTCGTAATCCGCTTCTGTTAAGGGCGCAACACTGAACAATTCAAATCCTGAAAGATTTGATATGGCATTGTTAGGGCGCGTAGATACAACCTGAACTAGATCAGGATACTTTTTCTGGAATTGCTCTATTTGATAAACAGTTGCTTTGATCATATCAGAAGAAACTTCGTCAAATCCATCAAGTATCAAAGCAATCCTACCTGCCTGCGCAAGATACTGAAAAACGGCAACACCTCCTTTAATACCGCAAGCATCAAGATAATCCAAAATCAAGTCAATTAAATTTCGTTCTTTGCCGAGCATTCTTAACTCAAGAAAAACGGGGATTCGCCCCGTATCAATTACCGAGTTACAAAGTTGCCGCATTAGCATTGACTTGCCTTGACCGACAATTCCTTCTACTACAGAGTTCTGCTCCAAAAGCTCTGAAATATTTATCACTCGACCAGAAGATTTATACAAAACTTTGGGCGCATAATAAAACTCATCAAGCAGCAACCCCCTATCTTTTGACCAGATAGTTTTAACTGTATTTATATTAAGAACTAAACCAGCAACAATCTCAGTAGAGCGCGAAGCGTCGACCTTAACTATGCCCTCCTTGAACGCGCCGACTAAATCCTTTGCTATTAACGTTACGATTGGCGAGAGAACCTTGGTGAGCGAGGCAATTGTGAACTCAGATACCATTTTTTGCTTCCTGCATGCACGTTAGAAATTAACCTTGGTATTCAATATACTAATTTTTTTGTGAAACTTCGATTTTTTTCAAACGGTCGTGACTTTGTGTGCCCCCAAGAAAAAGGCGGATCTCTATAAGCGTTTACGTCTGCAGGAGAGAAAATCAGATCAACAAAGTCGTCGTTCTCCCAGGTTCGAAATTGATGCAGGACCGATTCGCCATTCGCACCGAAACGATAGGTTTAATGCTGACTTGCGGAAGTGATTTGAAAAAATGCGGAAGTGATTGGTAGATCGAAGGCAATAAAAAACCCCGTAGACGTTAATCTACGGGGTTTCTAAGAGTGGAGGCCGAGGTCGGAATCGAACCGGCGTAGGCGGATTTGCAATCCGCTGCATAACCATTTTGCTACTCGGCCTCAAACGATCAATGCCCTACAACCGACATTCACCGCATACAAACTTGAGTGGGCTATGTGAAGCTTGCCTCTACTCTATCTCATTGAAAACATTGAAGTTTTTAATGCTTCAGTGCGTTCGATGGGCGCAATTATGTACTCATTTGCCAGGGCTTGCAACCCCTTGATTTCAAAAAATATTCTCTCAAGGGGCAGGCATTCCTGGTGGGCTACCCTACCGCCCGGCTTCTTCCTTGTCACGGATAACCTGCAATTGATACTGCGGGTCCGCCTTGATCTGCTGTTCGGTAAACGGCAGCGGGCTGAGTTTTTTCTCGGAAAACGCCTGGGTCTGGTCCTTGAAGTATTTCGACGCCGGGTCGCTGGACAAGGAGAATGCCAGCACACCTTTGGCATTGGGCCCCTTCTCGTCGAACGTCACGATCTGCAAGTAGCTGCTGCCGCTGACTACCTCGCGCTTGCCATCGGCCCGAGGCACGCTTTGCATGGCGTTATAAACGCCCAGCTCTTGCGGGCCGCCGTGGATCGGTGTCTGACCCGAGACCTGAATATCACCCCAGCGGCTGTCCGCCGTCAGCCCGCGCTTGGCCACGTCGGCGGCTGACGCGAGCATCGCTTCATGCAGCGCCTTGGCCACGTTTGCCCGATCGACCGCCAGCCCACGTGGTGTGGTCAGGGGTTGTGCCGGATCGAAACCCACCTTCCACGCGTACGGCGCTTGCGCCAGTTGCTCCGCCAGGTTGATGAAGTGCACCAGGCCCAGGCCGCTGTCGAGGTTGGCGCGCTGGTCCCAGTTTTTCAGGCTGTCGCACACCGATTTCACGCTGGCATCGGCACCCGCGCAGAACTTCAGCAAGTCCGGCATCACCTGGCTGGCAAGATACACCTGGTTGTCCATGACCATATTCTGCAGGTCGGCGACCTTGATCGGTTGCTTGTCGAGCTCCTGCAAGCGTTGCAAGGCAAAGCGCGCACGCGGGCCCAAGCCGATCTTGTCCTGGCTGATAACGGGCGAGAACCCGGTCAAGGGTGCCTTGGGGTTGACCAGCCAGGCCGAGTCATTGGAGTGCTGCACGTAGTCGGTGCGCTCCAGTTGCGGCAGTTGCTCGGCGGGGAAGATCCCGGCCTGGGCGGCACGCGGGTCCACGTCCCAGGCGCAGGCGCTGCGAGAGCCGTCGAGCATGATGAATTGCAGCCCGACCCGTGGGTCACTGCACTGTGCGAGCTTTTTCGCGCTGACGTTCGGCACCACCGACAGGTTCATGTACAGGCTCTGACCCTGGTCATCCGCTGCCACCGTGTTGACCCACGGGATACCTTGCAGGGTGTGTACCGAGGTTTGCAGTTCCTTGAGGTTCGCTGCGCGGTTCATCGCGTACCACTGTTGCAGCACACGGTCGTTGCCCAGGTTGGCATCCCGCAGGCTGAAGGCATATTTGGCGTCCCAGTCGAGTTTGCCCGGCCATTGCACGATGGGGCCGAACTGCGAGCTGTAGACCGTGCGGGACTGTTCCCGGGTACCGCCGTCGGCAGTTTTTACCGCTACCTTGATCGTGGTTTTATCCATGGGCACGGACTTGCCGTCCAGCAAATAGCGAGTCGGGTCCTTGGGGTCCAGAGTCAGGCGATACAGGGTGAAGTGCTTGGACGTATCAACGGTGTGCGTCCACGCAACGTGCTGGTTGAAGCCGATATTGATCACCGGCAGGCCCGGCAACGCAGCGCCCATCACATCCAGCTGGCCGGGGATGGTCAGGTGCATCTCGTAGAAACGCATGCCGCCCACCCACGGAAAATGCGGGTTGGCCAGCAGCATGCCGCGGCCGTTGAACGAACGGTCACGCCCCACCGCCACCGCGTTGCTGCCACGGTCCAGGGCGAAACGTTGCTGGTTGGCCGCCGCGACCTCAAACGCCTTGCTGTCCACCTGGGCGACGGTGTTGGGCGGCGTGGCCCCCACCAAGGCCTCGGCAAATTGCCCGACGCCACCTTCCACCAGCAGCCGGCGGGTCAGCTTGACCAGGTCTTCGGCCGTGATCGGCCGTACCCAGGCCGCCTGGCACTGCGCCGGCAAACCCTGGGCAGTGCGCTCCTTGAGGTAGTGGTTGTAACCGGCAACATACCCTTCAATGCGCTGCTGCATCGCCGGGGGCTGGGCCTTCCAGAATGCCGCAACGGCCTGGGGGGTGTTCAGCCAGGTGAAGAACACGTCGTTGGCAAGGTTGTTACGCCCTTCCAGGGTCGCCTGCTCGGGACCAAAGTACCTGGCACGCTCGCCATTGACCGTTACCACCTCATTGGCCAGCAGGCACAGGTTGTCCTGGGCATAGGCATAACCGATGCCGAACCCCAGCCCACGCTCATCGTTGGCCCGGATATGCGGTACACCAAAGCTGGTGCGACGGATCTCGGCGGTGGCCTGTTGCTCCTGCACCCGCGCCGTGGCCGAAAGACTCAGCCCCAGCAACGCCCCTGCCACACACACCCTGAACAACCCGTTGGAAATAATCACGCAGACTCCACAGCCAAATTAAACACCGCGACGAGGGACAGCTTCGCCAACACCTCAGTTAAGACGTAAATACCGGGAATAATTTTAGCAGCCGCAGGCGTTTATTCGGACAGGTCGGTATGTCTCCAGGATGTTACCGACAAAATTTCTACATCCCCCGCTTCATGATTTGTGCAGCTCGTACGTCTTATTAACTAAGAGCGCCATCATTTTCCTGATCAGGCTCTGATAAGGAGTTTCTGCATGTACAACTCGCAACTGCCCACGGAAGGACACTCACCCATGCATGACGGAGGTTTTGCCACCGGCAACCAGGCGTTCGGCAAGGCGCCGGAACATGGCAACCAGCGTATTCGTCATTTGCTCAAATGCTTTGGCCTGCGCACCAGCCTGATCCGGCTGAAGGTCATCGACGCCCTGCTGACCGCCGCCGACAACCAGCGCACGCTCGGCGTGCGCGGCGTGCACAGCCATTTGCTGGAGCTGGGCATCCCGTTGTCGTTTCTCAGCGTGCGCGAGGTGCTCAAGCGCCTGTGCACCGAAGGCGTGATCACCCTGAACGCCGACAAGAGCTACAGCCTGCACGAGCAGGCTGCCAAAGTCCTGGAAGGCCGGGCCTGACTCAAAGGTTGGGCTTGACCTTGCGACGCATCACACCGTTGATCACCACCACGGTTACCGCTACCGCAATCGCGATGTACTGGAACGTCTTTTCGCTGATGACCCCGTTGTTCTGCAAGTAGGACAGGCCAAACATCGTCCCCAGCACCAGCAGGGAGATCAGAATCGAGTATTTCAAACGTTGCTTTTGGGTCATGACGGGTTCCTGAAGCTGAAAAATTGTGTCCACTTTGTATCGACTACCACACCAAGCACATACCTGTTAGCGGGGATGGATTGGGGTCGGCGGGGTCTCATGTTACAGGCGATGAAAAACTTTGGCTTGCCCAACGCCTGATTGAACCTGAGAGCACCCTAGAGGATTTTGAAATGCTTCGTCGAATCACGCTGCTGATTCCCTTGCTGATCATGTTGAGCATGAGCGGCTGCATTATTTTCCCCCACGGCGGCGGCGGTTGGCATGACCATCGCTACAGCGAAGGCGGACCGGGGTATTACCATCGCTGATCGGTCATCCGTACATTTTCTGACATCTTGAACACTTTACAGGCGGAGCCATTCCCCCTGCTTCCGACACTCAGCAAGAGCGTCCAGGAAGCAGGGAGGTTTTCCTGAAAGGCGCATTCCTGAATGAGCGTGCCTAAAGGTGTTCACGATGATAGTCAGCAACTCGGTTCCTTCCTCCACTGCATACCCACCACCGCCCCCTCCTCCGATA
>NZ_JACARZ010000018.1:0-136322 GCF_013386315.1 Pseudomonas sp. P7779
CGAATGCGGTGTGTCAGTCACCTAAAATATTGACTGATCTACCGCATTCGCGAGCAAGCCCGCTCCCACATTAACCCGATGCTGTTTCCGGAATCAGCGGCTCTGGCGTTGTTGTAACAACAGGTTGCTAAACCCGGCGCCGGCCAGTTGCTTCTGCGCCACGGTCAGCTGTTCACGGTTGCTGAACGGCCCCACCAGCACGCGATACCAGGTCGCATCCTTAACCGTCCCGGACTCCACCGTCACCGCCTGCCCCAGCAAAATAATCTGCGCGCGTACCCGGTCCGCATCCGCCTGTTTCGGGAACGAGCCCGCCTGCAGGAAGAACTTGGTCACGGGCGCGGCCTTGGTGGTGGCGACCGGCGGCGGTGGCGGCGGGGTAATTCCGGCCAGCGCAGCCTGGGCCCGGGCCGTGTCGATCTTCGCTGCTTCCGCCGGGGTAACCGGCGTAGTCGGCACCGGCTGCGGCGTCGGCAGGGTTTTCTCCGGCACGGCGTCCGGCGGCACGATCACTTCCGATTCCGGCAGCAGCGTGTAGAAGTCGTACTTCGGCTTCACCGGCGCAGTCGGGCTAGGCGGTGTCTTGTTCGCCTCGGCCATTTTCGTGGCCTTCTGCTGTTCTTGCTTGACCCGTTTGACGTCATCGCCCTTGCCCGGGTCGAGCTTCATCAGGAACACCACAAACGCGCCGACCGTCAGGCCGATGGCCATCCACAACCAGCCCGGAATAGGCTTCTTCGCCGGTGCCTGGTAGCGGCTGGCGCCGCGCTTGGGTGCAGGTTTTTTCTTGGCAGCCAACTTACATACGCTCCAGAGTTTCCAGGCCCAACAATTCCAGGCCTTGCTTGAGGGTCCGTCCTGCCAGTGCGGCGAGGCGCAGGCGGCTCTGCTTTTGGGCTTCGTCGTCTGCGGTCAGGATCGGGCAGTTCTCGTAGAAGCTGGAGAACAAACCGGCGACTTCGTACAAATAGGTGCAGAGGATGTGCGGTGTGCCTTTTTCGCCGACGCTGTTCAGCACTTCGCCGAATTGCGCCAGTTTGGCGGCCAGTTCCTGCTCGTGTGGCGCCTCAAGGTTGATCTGGCCTTCGACTTCGCTGAAGTCCTTGCCCAGCTTGCGGAACACACCGGCCACCCGCGTGTAGGCATACAGCAGGTACGGCGCGGTGTTGCCTTCGAAGTTGAGCATCAGTTCGAAGTTGAAGCTGTAGTCGCTGGTGCGGTGCTTGGACAGGTCGGCGTATTTCACCGCGCCAATCCCCACGACGCGGGCGATGTTGCGCAGGTCGGCTTCGGCCAGCTCCGGGTTCTTTTCCTTCACCAGGTTGTAGGCGCGGTCCTGGGCTTCGTTCAGCAGGTCGATCAGCTTCACGGTGCCGCCGTCACGGGTCTTGAACGGGCGGCCATCGGCGCCGTTCATGGTGCCGAAGCCCATGTGTTCCATCTGCATCGGGTGGGTCACGAAACCGGCGCGGCGCGCCACTTCGAACACTTGCTGGAAGTGCAGGGCCTGGCGCTGGTCAACGAAATACAGGGCACGGTCGGCTTTCAGCACGCCGCTGCGGTAGCGCACGGCGGCCAGGTCGGTGGTGGCGTAGAGGTAGCCGCCATCGGCCTTGACGATGATCACCGGCAGCGGGTCGCCGTCGGCGGTCTTGAATTCTTCGAGGAACACGCACTGCGCGCCGTTGCTTTCAACCAGCAGGCCCTTGGCCTTGAGGTCGTTGACCACGTTGATCAGGTCGTCGTTGTAGGCGCTTTCGCCCATCACGTCGGCCATGGTCAATTTGACGTTGAGCAGCTCGTAGATTTCCTGGCAGTGGGACAGCGAGATCTCGCGGAAGCGGCCCCACAGTTCCAGGCATTCGGCATCGCCGGCTTGCAGCTTGACCACCAGGCCACGGGCGCGGTCGGCGAATTCTTCGGATTCGTCGAAACGCTTCTTGGCGGCGCGGTAGAAGTTCTCCAGGTCCGACAGCTCGTTGCTGGTGATCGGGTTTTCCTGCAGATAGGCCATCAGCATGCCGAACTGGGTACCCCAGTCGCCCACGTGGTTCTGGCGGATCACGTCATCGCCGAGGAACTCCAGGACCCGCGCCACGCCGTCACCGATGATGGTGGAGCGCAGGTGGCCCACGTGCATTTCCTTGGCCAGGTTCGGTGCCGACAGGTCGATGGCCACGCGCTGTGCCGGGCCGGCCTTGCGCACGCCGATTTTCGCGTCGGCCAGGGCCGCGTCCAGGCGCGAAGCCAGGGCCTGGGTGTTCTGGAAGAAGTTGATGAAGCCTGGGCCGGCGATTTCAGCCTTGGTTACCTGAGGGTCGGCCGGCAGCGCGGCGATGATTTTTTCCGCCAGGTCGCGCGGCTTCAGGCCGGCCGGCTTGGCCAGCATCATCGCGATGTTGCTGGCGAAATCACCGTGGGTCTTGTCGCGGGTATTTTCCACCTGGATCGCCGGCGTCAGGCCTTCAGGCAACACACCTTCGTTGACGAGTTGGGTGAGGGCTTGTTGGATCAGCTGGCGAATGGTGTCTTTCATGGTGTTCTCTTTCGACCGCAAGCGGTGGCGCGCGATGCGCAGGTGGAAAAACTGGGCATTATCCGTGGCGAGGGCGGGCTTGCCAACCTTCGCGGGACCTTGACGGACGATTAACCTGTGGCGAGGGAGCNNCTTGCTCCCGCTGGAGTGCGTAGCGCTCCCGGCTTTTTTGGGGCTGCTACGCAGCCCAGCGGGAGCAAGCTCCCTCGCCACAGGGGGTTAATACAAATCTACCGGGTCTACGTCCAGCGACCATCTCACTTGTCGCCCGCTTGGCATTTGCTCCAGCGCAAGTAACCAGCTGCTTAATAAACGATGCAGCGGCGCGCGGGCACTGGCTTGCAAGAGTAGCTGGGCGCGGTAGCGCCCGGCGCGGCGTTCCATCGGTGCTGGCACCGGGCCCAATAGCTCGATGCCGGTCAGACCCAGTTCCCCCAGCAAACGTTCAGCCTCGCTGCACGCTTCATCCAGGAAACCTTCGGCCTGCCCTGGCTTGTGCGCTTCGGCCCGCAGCAGCGCCAGATGCGCAAACGGCGGCAAGCCGGCCGAGCGGCGTTCGCTCAAGGCCTGTTCGGCGAAGGCAAAGTAGCCTTGTTCTGTCAGTTGAATCAGCAGCGGGTGGTCGGCCAGGTGCGTCTGGATGATCACCTTGCCCGGCTCTTCGGCCCGCCCGGCCCGGCCTGCGACCTGCACGATCAACTGCGCCATGCGCTCGCTGGCGCGAAAATCCCCGGAGAACAGCCCGCCGTCGGCATCCAGGATCGACACCAGGGTCACCCGTGGGAAGTGATGCCCTTTGGCAAGCATCTGCGTGCCCACCAGAATGCACGGCTGGCCCTTCTGGATCGTGGCGAACAACTGATTCATCGCGTCCTTGCGCGAGGTGCTGTCGCGGTCGACCCGCAGCACCGGGTAATCCGGGAACAGGATGCCCAGTCGTTCTTCGGCGCGCTCGGTGCCCGCACCCACCGGTCGCAAGTCGACTTTGCCGCACTGTGGGCAGTGCCGCGGCACCCGTTCCACATGGCCGCAGTGATGGCAGCGCAACTCGCCGGAGCGCTGGTGCACGGTCATTCGCGCATCGCAGCGATTGCACTCGGACATCCAGCCGCAGTCGTGGCACAGCAGCGTCGGCGCAAAACCCCGGCGGTTGAGGAACACCAGCACTTGCTGGCCCGCCGCGAGGGTTTGCCCGATGGCTTGCTGCATCGGCCCGGAAATGCCGCTGTCCAGCGGGCGACTTTTTACATCCAGGCGCAGGAAGCGGGGCTGCTTGGCACCGCCGGCACGTTCATTGAGACGCAGCAGGCCGTAGCGCCCGGTGTAGGCGTTGTGCAGGCTTTCCAGGGACGGCGTGGCCGAGCCCAGCACAATCGGGATGTTTTCCTGGCGAGCACGCACCAGCGCCAGGTCGCGGGCGTGGTAGCGCAGGCCTTCCTGCTGTTTATAGGAGCCGTCGTGTTCTTCGTCGATGATGATCAGCCCGGGATTTTTCATCGGGGTGAACAGCGCCGAACGGGTGCCGATAATAATGTCGGCCTCGCCGTCCCGGGCGGCGAGCCAGGATTCCAGGCGCTCGCGGTCGTTGACCGCCGAGTGCACCAGGGCGATGCGCGCGTTGAAACGCTGCTCGAAACGCGCCAGGGTTTGCGGGCCGAGGTTGATCTCGGGGATCAGCACCAGTGCCTGTTTGCCGGCTTCGAGGGTTTCGCGGATCAGTTGCAAATAGACTTCGGTCTTGCCGCTGCCGGTGACGCCCGCCAGCAGGAACGCGTGGAAACTGTCGAAACCGGCGCGAATCGCTTCATAGGCGGCACGTTGTTCGGGGTTGAGCGGCAGTTCCGGCTGGGCCAGCCAGTGTTCGTGGCGCTCGCCGGGAGCATGCTTGCGAATCTCCACCTGCACCAGACCCTTGGCCAGCAGCAAGTCCAGGCTGTCCTTGCTCAGCATCAGCTTGCTTAAAAGCTGATGGGCGACGCCGTGGGGATGCTGGGCCAGGGTTGCCAGGGCTTCACGCTGGCGCGGGGCGCGGGCGATGCGCGGGTCGTCCATGCGCGCCCCCGGGACCATCGACCAGAAACGCTCCTGGCGCGCCTCGGCCAGTTCGCCCTGGCGCAACAGCACCGGCAGCGCCCAGCTCAAGGTGTCGCCGAGGCTGTGCTGGTAATACTGCGAGGTCCACAGGCACAGCTTGAACAGCGCAGGCGGCAGCGGCGGCGTGCTGTCGAGGATGGCCACGGCCGGCTTGAGCTTCTCGGCGGACACTTCGCTGTGATCGGCGACCTCCACCAGGATGCCGATCATCTCCCGCCGGCCAAACGGTACCCGTACGCGCATGCCGGGCTGCAACTGCGACCGCAATACGCCGGCAGGGGCCCGATAATCGAACAGGCGGCGCAGGGGCGAGGGCAGGGCGAGGCGCAAAATGGCGTCGGGCACGCGGGGGTTCTCATATGACGGGCGGCGAAGAAGGGCGGGAGCCTAGCAGACCAGCGGTGGATGTGGGAGCCGGGCTTGCCCGCGATAGTATCGACACGGTGCACCTGAGGCACCGCAGCGCCTGCATCGCGGGCAAGCCCGGCTCCCACAGGGCCTTGTGTATGCCGCGCTTTTCTGATGAAAGGGGCCGTTGTGCTTCTTGCGCGTTTAAAAAGGTCTGGTAGAATCCGCGGCCTAATTACGTGCGGTATTCAACAATAGTGTTGATTGGCGGCACGCTAGCCTGAGGAATACACCATGAAAGCCGATATCCATCCAAACTATGTTGCCATCGACGTTACCTGCAGCTGCGGTAACAAGTTCGAAACCCGTTCGACTTTCGGCAAAGCTCTGCCAATCGACGTGTGCAACGAGTGCCACCCGTTCTACACCGGTAAGCAGAAGACTCTGGATGTTGGCGGCCGTGTTGACCGCTTCAAGACCCGCTTCGGTGCTTTCGGCGCTAAAGCTGCTCCTAAAGCCGAGTAAGGCTGGTCCGCTTGGATGGCCTGTATGGCTTGTCCTCGCTGATGAAAAAGGCGTCCCTTGTGGGCGCCTTTTTTGTGTCTGCGATTTGGCTGGCGCCCGCCCAGGCCGAGGTATTCTGCCCGGCGCCCGGCGATGTCGCGACCTTCGACGTGCAGCGGGTAGTGGATGGTGACACCGTGCGCCTCAAGGACGGCCGCAGCATACGCATGATCGGCGTCAATGCCCCGGAAACCGGCAAGCAGGGGCGCACTGATGAGCCCTTCGCCGTGGCCGCTCGCGAGCGCCTGCAAAGTCTGGTGGACGCGAGCGGTGGGCGCATTGGCGTGGTGCCCGGACGGGAGAGCAAGGACCGTTACGGCCGCACCCTGGCCCATCTCTACGGTGCCAATGGAGCAAATCTGGAAGCGCAGTTGCTCGCCGAAGGCCTTGGCTTCCAGGTGGCGGTCGCGCCGAATGTGGAACTGGTGGCCTGCCAGCAAGCCGCCGAACGCAGCGCCCGGCAGGCCCGGCTGGGGGTGTGGCGCCAGTCACCGGTGGTCGATGCGGCGAAGATCCGGCGCTCGGGCTTTGCCGTGGTCAACGGCCGAGTGAGCAAAATCGAACGCAATCGCGGCGGAGTCTGGATTGAGTTGCAGGGCTCACTGGTACTGCGCATTGCACCCAATCTGGTGGGCCGATTCGACAGTGCGCTGTTGAAGGGTTTGCAGGGCCAGTCCATCGAAGCCCGCGGCTGGGTGCTGGACCGCTCCCGACGCGGCGGCCTGGAAAAGGGCCAGGCACGCTGGCTGTTGCCACTGACCGATCCCGGCATGCTCGAGCAGGCGCCGTAAGAAAAAATTGTAGACATTTTTCAGGTCGATTGTGAACAGTTGAGCCCTTGTATCCCGTGGCTCTTGGCCAAAAGTCGTAGGGCAGGGCCCTTGACACCTGTGACTGCCCAGTCTTGTGGGGACTTTGCGACACGCGTATCCTCGGCGGTCCGTCGACCAACAGTAAAAGCGGAATGCCGATATGTCTGATTTGAAAACTGCCGCTCTCGAATATCATGCCCATCCTCGTCCAGGAAAGCTGAGTGTAGAGCTCACCAAAGCCACTGCCACCGCCCGCGACCTGTCGCTGGCCTACAGCCCTGGCGTTGCCGAGCCCGTACGTGAAATCGCCCGCGATCCTGAACTGGCCTACAAGTACACCGGCAAAGGCAACCTGGTTGCAGTGATCTCTGATGGCACCGCGATCCTCGGCCTGGGTAACCTCGGCCCATTGGCTTCCAAGCCAGTCATGGAAGGTAAGGGCGTGCTGTTCAAGCGCTTCGCCGGCATTGACGTATTCGATATCGAAGTCGATTCCGAAAGCCCGCAGGCTTTCATCGACACCGTCAAGCGCATCTCCATCACCTTCGGTGGCATCAACCTGGAAGACATCAAGGCACCTGAGTGCTTCGAGATCGAAAAGGCCCTGATCGAACAGTGCGACATCCCGGTATTCCACGATGACCAGCACGGCACCGCGATCGTTACCGCGGCCGGCATGATCAACGCCCTGGAAATCGCCGGCAAAACCCTTGGCGAAGCCAAGATCGTTTGCCTGGGCGCCGGCGCCGCGGCCATCTCCTGCATGAAGTTGCTGGTGAGCATGGGCGCCAAGCTGGAAAACATCTACATGGTCGACAGCAAGGGCGTTGTGCAGTCCGAGCGTACCGACCTGAACCAGTACAAGGCGATGTTCGCGCATCCGTCCTCCAAGCGTACCCTGGCTGACGCCCTGGACGGTGCAGACGTGTTCGTTGGCCTGTCCGGCCCGAACCTGCTGAGCGCCGAAGGCCTCAAGTCCATGGCCGCCAACCCGATCGTGTTCGCGTGCTCCAACCCGGATCCGGAAATCTCCCCGGAGCTGGCCCACGCCACCCGTAGCGACGTGATCATGGCTACCGGCCGTTCGGACTACCCGAACCAGGTCAACAACGTACTGGGCTTCCCGTTCATCTTCCGTGGTGCCCTGGACGTTCGCGCCAAGCGCATCAACGAAGAGATGAAAGTCGCGGCCGCCAACGCCCTGCGCGAACTGGCCAAACTGCCGGTTCCTCAGGAAGTGTGCGACGCCTACGGCGGCATCAAGCTGGAATTCGGTCGTGAGTACATCATCCCGAAACCAATGGACAAGCGCCTGATCACCCTGATCTCCGATGCCGTGGCCAAAGCCGCAATCGAGACGGGTGTGGCCACCCTGCCGTATCCGAAGAACTACCCGCTGCAAAGCGTGGATGATGTGTTCAACGGCTAAGCCGTTGTAGCGCACCACCAAAAAGCCCCGGCTCTTGCGAGTCGGGGCTTTTTTTGTGGCTGGCAATTGGCTCGAGCCTGGCGGTGATCCAACTGTGGGAGCGGGCTTGCTCGCGAAGACGGTGTGTCAGTCGGCCCATGTGAGCCTGATACTCCGCTTTCGCGAGCAAGCCCGCTCCCACATTGGAACTGCGTGTTAGAACAAGTCGATCGGCGCCGCCTCGTCCGCCGGCAGCGGGCTGCCCGGTGCAACACCATTGCCCAGCTCGTTGACCGACGGCGGCGTGTCCTCGCTCTTGAACAGCTCGAAGTACGCATTCGGCGTGCTCGGCGCTGCTGCACGGCCGCTAACCGGGTCGATCCGCAGGCTCAGGATGCCTTCCGGTTCCGGCTGGGTATGCAGCGGCATATCCTTCAGCGCGGCGCCCATGTAGCTCATCCAGATCGGCAGCGCGACAGTGCCGCCGAACTCCCGGCGACCGAGGCTTTCCGGCTGGTCGTAACCGGTCCATACAGTGGTCACGTAGTCGGCGTTGTAGCCGGAGAACCAGGCATCCTTGGAATCGTTGGTGGTACCGGTCTTGCCGGCGATATCGGCACGGCCCAGGGCCAGGGCGCGACGCCCCGTACCTTTCTTGATCACGTCTTCCAGGATGCTGTTGAGGATGTAGGTGGTACGGCCATCCACAACGCGTTCGGCTACCGCTGGCGCTTGTGGTGCGGCGGGAGCACCGGCTGCCGGGGCTTCGCCTGGCGTCGGCTCGATGGTGATGCCGCCGTTGGCCGGTGCTGCCTGGCCGTCAGTGGCCGCGACGCCATTGACCACGTCGCCCGGGACCCGTGGTGGGTTGGCGGTGAACAGGGTTTCGCCGCTACGGCTTTCGATCTTGTCGATCAGGTACGGGGTGATCTTGTAGCCGCCGTTGGCAAAGGTGCTCCAGCCGGTGGCGATTTCCATCGGCGTCAGCGTGGCGGTACCCAGTGCCAGGGACAGGTTGGGCGGCAGGTCCGACTTGTTGAAGCCGAAGCGGGTGATGTAGTCGATGGTCTTGCCTACGCCCATCGCCTGCAGCAGGCGGATCGACACCAGGTTACGCGACTTGTACAGCGCCTCGCGGACGCGGATCGGGCCGAGGAAGGTGTTGGTGTCGTTCTTCGGGCGCCAGACCTTGTCCAGATACTCGTCGACGAACACGATCGGTGCATCGTTGACCAGGCTGGCGGCGGTGTAGCCGTTATCCAGTGCAGCGCTGTAGATGAACGGCTTGAAGCTGGAACCCGGCTGGCGCTTGGCCTGGGTGGCGCGGTTGTAGTTGCTCTGCTCGAAGGCAAAGCCGCCGACCAGGGCACGGATTGCACCGTTCTGCGGGTCAAGCGACACCAGCGCGCCCTGTGCCACGGGCACCTGGCTGAATTTCAGGCTGTCGTCCTTCTGGCGCTGCACGCGAACCAGGTCACCGACCTGGGCCACGTCCGACGGCTGCTTGGGCATCGGGCCCATGCTGTTGGTGTTCAGGAAAGGGCGGGCCCATTTCATGCTGTCCCACGACACATGCTCTTCGCCGGTGCGCGTCAGTACCTGCACGCCATCTTTCTTCACCTGGGTGACGATGGCGGGTTCAAGGCCGCTGATCGGGCGCTGTTTGCCCAGCTCGACGGTCCAGGCGCTCAGGGTCTTGCCCGGCAGGCGCGATTCAGGGCCGCGGTAGCCATGGCGCTGGTCATAGGCGACCAGGCCATCGTGTACCGACTTGTTGGCGATTTCCTGCAGGTTGCTCGGAATCGTCGTGGTCACGCGGAAACCTTCGGTGTACGCCTCGCCGCCATAGCGGCCGACCATCTCGGCACGGGCCATTTCGGCGATATACGGGGCATTCACTTCCGGGGTCGGCACGTGATAGCTGGCGTTCAGCGGCTCGGCCACCGCACTTTCGTACGCGGCCTGGTCGATCTTGCCCAGCTTGTACATGCGGCCCAGGATCCAGTCGCGGCGCTCTTTGCTGCGCGCCGGGTTGGCCAGCGGGTTAAAGCGTGAAGGCGCCTTGGGCAGGCCGGCAATCATCGCCATCTGCGCCAGGCTGGCGTCACGAATCGACTTGCCGTAGTAAACCTGCGAAGCCGCCTCGATGCCGTAGGCGCGGTTGCCCAGATAGATCTTGTTGACGTACAGCTCAAGGATCTCGTCCTTGGTCAGCTGACGTTCGATCTGCAACGCCAGGAGGATTTCCGTGGCTTTGCGGGAAAAGCTGCGTTCGCTGGTGAGGAAGAAGTTCTTCGCCACCTGCATGGTGATGGTGCTGCCACCGGATTGAATGTGTCCGCTTTTGACCAATTGCGTGGCCGCCCGCACCAGGCTGCTTGGGTCGACGCCATAGTGATTGGCGAAGTTATCGTCTTCAGCCGACAGCAGGGCGTTGATGAAATTGGGTGGAATGTCGGCGAAACGGATCGGTGTGCGGCGCATTTCGCCGAACTCCGCGATCAGTTTTTCATCGCTGCTGTAGACCCGCAAAGGAATCTGCAACTGGATACTTCTCAGGGCCTCTACGGAGGGCAAACCCGGACTAAGGTAGAGATAGGCCCCGCTGAGCACGAGCATCAGCCCGCAGACGATCGCGACAATGGAGTACCCGAAAAACTTCAGCAGACGAATCAAGGCTTTTGGATTTCCAAGGAAAAGAATGGGTTAGGCGTCGGGGCATGCACGGCAAGTGGTGGATCGACCCGGCCAGCAGATAAACGCGGGAAAAAACGCTGGGCATTAAAGCATTTTTCGGCTTCGGGCGTCATTCGCGCCGCTCATACAAGCCGACCGAATGCAGGAAGCCTGGCAGCAATCAGTCCGTAAGACAGGGAAAGTTTTGGGGAGTTTTATGAGAAAGGGATTTTTCAGGCGAAAAGCCGATGCCGTCCTGGGTATCGACATCAATGACACCGGCGTCAGGCTGGTGGAGCTGGAGGCTTCAGGCACTGGCTACAGCGTGCGGGGCTACGCCATGCAGCAGTTGCCGGCCCATGCGGTGGTCGACAGCAGCGTGGTTGATTTCGATGCCGTCGCGCAGGCACTTTCCCGGGCGCTGGTACAGGCGCATACATCACTCAGGCATGCCGCCGTGGCCGTGGCAGGGCCCTCGGTGATTACCCGCGTGCTGGAGATGGACACGGGGCTGACGGATGCTGAAATGGTGCGTCGAATCCATGGGGAAGCAGACCAGTACATTCCTTATCCGCTGGAGGATGTGGCTATCGACTTCCAGGTGCAGGGCCCGTCGGCCCATGACCCGCAAAGCGTCGATGTGCTGCTGGTTGCCTGCCTCAAGGAACAGGTGGAGGCCCGTGAGGCGGTTTTGGCCCTTGCGGGGCTGGCGACGCGGATAGTGGATGTCGAAGCATTTGCATTGGCTCGCGCGGGCAGGCAGGCTTCGGACAGCATCACGCCGGGCCGTCGTGTCGATGGCGCGCAATGGGCCGTGGATGCCCAGGGAATGGGAGTGGCCTGCGGGCTGGCCCTGAGGAGTTTCGACTGATGACACGAATCAACCTGTTGCCGTGGCGCGCAGAACGGAATGAGCGGCGGCGCAAATATTTTCTGGTGTTTTTGGCAGGGGCTGCAGCGGTGGCGCTGGCTGCGGTTTGGCTGGCAGACCAGGTGATCGACCGTGCAATCGATCGGCAGTTGGCTCGCAATAACCAGTTGAGCCAGGGTGTCACCGGGCTCGACTCGCGGATCAAGGCCATCGACGAACTGCATGAGCAGCGCCAGCAGTTGATGGAACGGATGAAAGTTGTGCAGGGTTTGCAGGACGATCGTGCGGCGGGTGCTCAGTTGCTGGACCAGTTGGCCCGTGCCGTGCCGGAGGGGGTGCAGTTGCGCGAAGTGAGCGTCGACGGCGGTTCTGTTTCCATCAGCGGCACGGCCGGATCGAACCGGGACATTGCTCAGTTCATGCGTGGCCTCGAAGCTGCCGAAGACTTGGAAGCGCCCCGGCTTCAACGGGTTCGCGGCGCGCAGGAGGGCGACGACAATGGCTTCCAGTTGACGGTTCGCCATGGTCACTCGGATGAGGTGCGCCAATGAGAGGGGCGTCAGGCCTGCCAGGGCTGACAGAATCCGATATAACCCAGCTCTGCCAGAACGCCGCCAACTGGCCCATGCCGGGCAAGGCGTTGCTGGCTGGCGCGGTGGTTTGCCTGCTGTGGGCGGTGGGCAATACCTTCTACTTGAGTGGGGCGCGGGAGCAACTGCGCCAGCTTGAGTCGCAGGAAGTGGCGCTTGAACAGCAGGTCGCGCTGAAAACCAGCCAGGCTGCCGGCCTGGAGTCCCTGGTCCGCGAACTCGAAACAATGCGAGGCCATTTCGCCAACCTGTTACGGCGGCTGCCTGCCGACACCCAGGTACCCGGCCTGCTTGAAGATATTGGCCGCCTGAGTGCCGCCAATGGCTTGGTGCTGGAGGCCATCGAACTTCGGGATGACCAGCCTCGCGCCCTGTACATCGAATCGCCCATGCAGATTGGCGTCACCGGGACTTTTCACGACCTGGCGGCGTTCATCAACGGCATGGCCAGCTTGCGAGGAATTGTCACGGTGCATGACTTGGCATTCAGTCCTGTCGATCCCTCGGAGTTGCATCTCAGTCTGGTAGCCAGGACCTATCGTCACAACCGCCAGGCGGGCGATGACCCGAAGGTTGATTTGCACCCGCCGGCACAGGCTGTCGCCGAGCCCGGGCCGCAGCAAGTGGCCTACGATTTTGCAGCCTTGCGCGACCCTTTCCAGCCGCTCTCTCGCCAACTGGTTCGACCCGCCGGGCGACCGGCTGCCGGACCTGATCTCGCCAGACCTCGCGGAATCCTCGAAGGCTTCGCCGTGGAGCAGTTCGAAATGGTCGGGACCTTGTCCCTGGGGGCTCAAACCTTCGCCCTGCTGCGCGGAGTGTCGTCTGTCCATCGCCTGGCAATCGGCGATTACCTGGGCCCGGACCACGGGCGCATCACGGCGATTCATGACTCCCATGTCGAACTGGCCGAGCTTTTCCCGGATGGTCAGGGCGCGTGGCTGGAACGCTCGCAAACCCTTGCCCTGAACGTGAACTCATAACGGAAACAAACAATGAAAAGGACTTTTTCGTCCTTCGGTGTGGCGCTATGGATAGCGTTCACGGCACCGATGGTCATGGCTGTGCCCAATCGAATCGACTTGATTCACCTGCCGCCACCTGGCAATGCGCCCCTGAGTACCGGACGCGTGGCATTCACCGGGGACAAGCTGTCCCTCAACTTCCAGAACATCGAGTTGCGCGCGGTGCTGCAGCAGATTGCTGACGTTGCCGGCCTCAATCTGGTGACCAGCGACGACGTGCAGGGTTCGATCACCCTGCGCCTCAAGGACGTGCCCTGGGACCAGGCCCTGGACCTGGTGCTGCAAACCAAGGGGCTGGACAAGCGTGTGACGGCCAATGTGCTGCTGGTCGCGCCGGCCGAGGAGTTGGCCGCCCGCGAGTTGCTGGCGATGGAGTCGCGCAAGCAAATGACTGAGTTGGCACCGCTGCGCCGCGAGTTGCTGCAAGTCAATTACGCCAAGGCGTCGGACCTGGCCAAGCTCTTCCAGTCGGCCGTGGGCCTGGAAGGTGCAACCGATGAGCGCGGCTCGGTGGCGGTGGATGACCGCACCAACAACATCATTGCCTACCAGACCCGGGAGCGGCTGGAGGAGCTGCGCACGATTGTGGCGCAACTGGATATTCCGGTAAGGCAGGTGATGATCGAGGCGCGGATCGTCGAGGCCAATGTGGATTACGACAAAAGCCTTGGCGTGCGCTGGGGCGGGCAACTGAATCGGGGTAACTGGAGCGCTGGCGGGATCAGGAAACCGCTGGCCGAAGGCACCGAGCCGCCTGAAATCCCGCCCAGCTCGCCGTTTGTGGACCTGGGGGCGGTCAACGGCAGCGCCGGCCTGGGTGTCGCGTTTATCACCGACAACCTGCTGCTGGACCTGGAACTGACCACCATGGAAAAAACCGGCAATGGTGAAATCGTTTCGCAGCCCAAGGTCGTCACCTCCGACAAGGAAACCGCGCGAATCCTCAAGGGCACCGAGATTCCCTATCAGGAGTCCAGCTCCACCGGCGCGACCTCGGTGTCGTTCAAGGAGGCCTCCTTGTCATTGGAAGTGACCCCGCAAATCACCCCGGACGGCTGGGTGATCATGGAGGTCAAGGTCACCAAGGACGAGCCCGACTACCTGAACAGGCTCAACGATGTGCCGCCGATCAAGAAAAACGAGGTCAATGCCAAGGTGCTGGTCAAGGACGGGGAGACCATCGTGATCGGCGGGGTTTTCTCCAATACTCAAAGCAAAGTGGTAGATAAAGTGCCATTTTTGGGCGATGTGCCGTATCTTGGCCGCCTTTTCCGGCGGGATGTGGTTTCGGAGAAAAAATCCGAGCTGCTGGTATTCCTGACTCCGCGTATTATGAATAACCAGGCGATTGCTGTGAGTCGTTGATTCTGTGCGAAATTTGATTCTTGTAGGACCGATGGGGGCTGGAAAAAGCACCATCGGCCGTTTGCTGGCCAAAGAGCTGCGCCTGCCATTCAAAGACTCCGATAAGGAAATTGAATTGCGCACGGGCGCCAATATCCCGTGGATCTTCGATAAGGAAGGCGAACTGGGCTTTCGCGACCGCGAGCAGGCGATGATTGCCGAACTGTGCGGCTGCGATGGCGTGGTATTGGCCACCGGCGGTGGCGCAGTGATGCGCGACGAGAACCGCCGGGCGCTGCACGCCGGCGGTCGCGTGGTTTATCTGCACGCGTCTGTCGAGCAGCAGGTGGGCCGCACCGCTCGCGACCGCAATCGCCCATTGCTGCGCACCGCCGACCCGGCAAAAACCCTGCGGGACCTGCTGACGCTGCGCGACCCGCTTTATCGGGAAATCGCCGATCTGGTGGTGGAAACCGATGAGCGGCCGCCACGAATGGTGGTTCTCGACATTCTCGAGCGCCTGGCACAGTTGCCACCCCGTTAAAGCCAGGGCCGAAATGCGCTATCCTCGGCGGCGCGTCATGACCGTCCGAGTTGTGGCGTAGAGCCATCAGGCAGCGTCAGATCCCGACGTTGCCGACAACGTTAATGTAGGGCAGGACGCCTGCTTTCATCTTCAACGCGGGGACACATGCAGACACTTAAGGTCGATCTTGGCGAGCGCAGCTACCCGATCCATATTGGCGAAGGTTTGTTGGACCAGCCCGAGTTGCTCGCACCGCATATTGCCGGGCGGCAAGTGGCGATCATCTCCAATGAAACGGTCGCGCCGCTGTATCTTGAGCGTCTGAGCCGCAGCCTGGCGGCGTACTCGGTGATCTCGGTGGTGCTGCCGGACGGCGAGGCCTTCAAGACCTGGGAAACCCTGCAACTGATCTTTGATGGCCTGCTGACGGCCCGTCATGACCGGCGCACCACGGTGGTGGCCCTGGGTGGCGGTGTGATCGGCGACATGGCCGGCTTTGCAGCCGCCTGCTATCAGCGCGGCGTGGACTTTATCCAGGTACCGACCACCTTGCTGTCCCAGGTCGATTCGTCGGTGGGCGGCAAGACCGGCATCAACCACCCGCTGGGCAAGAACATGGTCGGCGCGTTCTATCAGCCGAATGTGGTGCTGATCGACACTGCCACCCTCAATACCCTGCCACCCCGCGAGCTGTCGGCGGGCCTGGCGGAAGTCATCAAGTACGGGCTGATCTGCGACGAGCCGTTCCTGACCTGGCTGGAAGAACACGTCGACGCCCTGCGCGCCCTCGACCAGGTGGCACTCACCGAAGCGATTTCGCGCTCCTGCGCCGCCAAGGCGCTGGTGGTGAATGCCGACGAGCGTGAGTCCGGCGTGCGCGCCACCTTGAACCTCGGCCACACCTTCGGCCATGCGATCGAGACCCACATGGGCTATGGTGTGTGGTTGCATGGAGAGGCCGTAGCGGCTGGCACAGTGATGGCATTGGAGATGTCGCAACGCCTGGGCTGGATCAGCGCCCAGGAGCGTGATCGCGGGATCCGCCTGTTCCAGCGCGCCGGGTTGCCGGTCATTCCTCCCGAGGAGATGACCGAGGCAGATTTTCTCGAACATATGGCAATAGACAAGAAAGTGATCGACGGTCGACTGCGACTGGTGCTGTTGCGCCGAATGGGCGAAGCGGTAGTGACCGACGATTATCCGAAAGAGATTTTACAGGCCACGCTGGGAGCGGATTACCGCGCCCTGGCCCAGCTTAAAGGTTAATAAGATCCCGATGACTAGTTTGCATGCCGACGAGGCGTTCCTCGGCCATTACCAGTTAAGCCACGACCCTTTTGCTCCTCGGGTGCCTGGTTTCAAGTTTTTCCCTGCGCAACGCAAGCCGGTGCTGGGACAACTGCACCACCTGGCGCGCTACAGCCAGTTGCTGCTGGTGGTCACCGGCCCATTGGGCAGCGGCAAGACCTTGCTGCGCCAGGCACTGGTGGCCAGCACCAACAAGCAATCGGTACAGAGCGTGGTGGTTTCCGCCCGTGGTGCCGGTGATGCGGCAGGCGTGTTGCGTCAAGTGGCCCAGGCCCTCGACGTGTCCACTGCCGAGCCGAATGCGATCCTCAAGCAAGTGGTGCAACTGGGCCTGACCGGCCAGGAAGTCTACCTGCTGGTGGATGACGCCGAGCAGCTCGACGAATCTGCCCTGGAAGCGTTGCTGGCCCTGGCGGCCGGTACGCCTGAAGGGCGCCCGCATGTGTTCCTGTTTGGCGAGTCTTCGCTGATCGCCGAACTTGAACAGATCAGCGGTGAGCAGGAGCTGTTCCACGTCATCGAACTGCAGCCTTACGAAGAAGAAGAAACCCGCGAATACCTGGCCCAGCGGCTGGAAGGCGCAGGGCAGGGCATCGAACTTTTCTCCGCTTCGCAGATCTCTGATATTCACGAAAGCTCCGACGGCTGGCCTGGCACCATCAACCAGGTTGCCCGGGATGCCATGATCGAAGCCATGATTGCCAGCCGCTCAGCGGTAAAGCGTCCAAAGATGGGGTTTACTATGCCGAAGAAGCACGTATTGGCAATTTCTGCCGTTGTCGTGGTTGCCGTCGCCGCCGCCTGGTTGATTCCAGGTCGCAACAAGGCACCGACCACCGCTGGCGCGCCAACCGAACAGGCGCAGTTGCCACTGGGCAAGCCAACGCCGAACGTTGAGTTTGCCAACTCCGGCCAACCCACCAACCTGCCAATGGTCGGCCAACCGGTGATGCGCGGCCCGCTCGCCGAAGAAGCTGGCGGCATCTCCGAAGGCGACGATGGGGTGCCCGTGGAAGGCTCCAGCGCCACGCCGCCGACCGTGACCACCACCGCGCCACCTGCGGGCGTGCCAGCCGGTCAGCCAGCGGCCAAGCCGACGCCAGCGCCAGCCCAGGTCGCCACCGCCAAGCCTGCGCCTGTTGCCAAGCCGGTCGCCCCGGCGCCTGCGGCCAAGCCGGCTCCAGCCGCCAAGCCTGCCGAAAAACCGGCCGTCGTGGCCAAGGCCGCGACTGGCGCTGCCGGCAGCAGCTGGTATGCCAGCCAGCCTACCGGTAACTTCGTGGTGCAGATCCTCGGCACCAGCTCCGAAGCCAACGCCCAGGCGTTCGTGAAAGAGCAGGGCGGCGAGTACCGTTATTTCAAGAAAGTGCTCAACGGCAAGCCTCTCTACGTGATCACTTACGGCAACTTCTCCAGCCGTACAGCAGCGGAATCCGCTATCAAGGCCTTGCCAGCGAAGGTTCAGGCTGGTAAACCTTGGCCTCGCACTGTCGCCAGCGTTCAACAAGAACTGGCAACAACTCGCTGAAGATCCGGCGGCCTTACCCAGGCCGCCCTCTCGGCACCTCAAAAAAAACAACACAGCGTGCAGCCCTGAAGGCCGCGCGCTTTGTGGTGTCTGCGTCACAGTGGCTTTTGAGTCGTAGCGGTCAAAATTAAAAAAGTTTTGACTAGCACAGCATATCGCTTTAAACCTTTCATAAATGCGACATAGATTTGCGACATTTCGTCGCTAAATTTGTGAGCGTCTGTGTCGGTGTGTACAATGACCTCCCTTTTGCCCCCGCTAAGCCGGCGTACGTTCGGCGTGGAAGGTAACCGGTTGAATTGAAAAGAAATTTGCCTCGAAATAAGAGGCAGCCTGGTGAGAAAGTGTCTATGAAAGCAGGTCTGTACCAACCCGATGAATTCAAGGATAACTGCGGTTTCGGCCTGATAGCCCACATGCAGGGCGAGCCCAGTCATACCCTTTTGCAAACGGCCATCGAGGCCCTGACCTGCATGACCCACCGCGGTGGGATCAACGCCGACGGCAAGACCGGTGACGGTTGCGGCTTGCTGATTCAAAAGCCCGACCAGTTCCTGCGCGCAGTCGCCAAGGAACATTTCGGCGCCGATTTGCCCAAGCAGTACGCTGTGGGCATGGTGTTCTTCAACCAGGACCCGGTAAAAGCCGAAGCTGCTCGCGAGAACATGAACCGCGAGATCCTGGCCGCTGGCCTGCAGCTCGTCGGCTGGCGCAAAGTGCCGATCGACACCAGCGTACTGGGCCGCCTGGCCCTGGAGCGCCTGCCGCAGATCGAACAAGTGTTCATCGCAGGCGACGGCCTGAGCGACCAGGACATGGCGATCAAGCTGTTCACCTCTCGTCGTCGCTCGTCCGTGGCCAATGCCGCCGACACCGACCACTACATCTGCAGCTTTTCCCACAAGACCATCATTTATAAAGGCCTGATGATGCCGGCGGACTTGACCGCCTTCTATCCAGACCTGAGCGATGAGCGCCTGCAAACCGCAATCTGCGTGTTCCACCAGCGCTTCTCCACCAACACCCTGCCGAAATGGCCGCTGGCCCAGCCATTCCGCTTCCTCGCCCACAACGGCGAGATCAACACCATCACCGGCAACCGCAACTGGGCCGTGGCCCGTCGCACCAAGTTCGCCAACGACCTGATGGACCTGGAAGAGCTCGGCCCGCTGGTCAACCGCGTGGGTTCCGACTCCTCCAGCATGGACAACATGCTCGAACTGATGGTCACCGGCGGCATCGACCTGTTCCGTGGCGTGCGCATGATCATTCCGCCAGCGTGGCAGAACGTCGAGACCATGGACCCCGACCTGCGGGCGTTCTATGAGTACAACTCGATGCACATGGAACCGTGGGACGGCCCGGCTGGCGTGGTAATGACCGACGGTCGCTACGCCGTGTGCCTGCTCGACCGTAACGGCCTGCGCCCGGCGCGTTGGGTGACCACCACCAACGGCTTCATCACCCTGGCGTCGGAAATCGGCGTGTGGAACTACAAGCCGGAAGACGTGATCGCCAAGGGCCGCGTTGGCCCGGGCCAGATCCTCGCCGTGGACACCGAGACCGGTCAGATTCTCGACACCGATGCCATCGACAACCGCTTGAAGTCCCGTCATCCGTACAAGCAATGGCTGCGCAAGAATGCCCTGCGCATCCAGGCAACCATGGAAGACAACGACCACGGTTCTGCCTTCTACGACGTCGACCAGCTCAAGCAGTACATGAAGATGTACCAGGTCACCTTCGAAGAACGTGACCAGGTGCTGCGCCCACTGGGCGAGCAGGGCTACGAAGCCGTCGGCTCCATGGGCGATGACACGCCAATGGCTGTGCTGTCCCAGCGCGTGCGCACGCCGTACGACTATTTCCGCCAGCAGTTCGCCCAGGTGACCAACCCGCCGATCGACCCGCTGCGCGAAGCCATCGTGATGTCCCTGGAAGTGTGCCTCGGTGCCGAGCGCAACATCTTCCAGGAATCGCCTGAGCACGCTTCCCGCGTGATCCTCAGCTCGCCGGTCATTTCCCCGGCCAAGTGGCGCTCGTTGATGACCCTGGATCGCCCAGGCTTCGACCGGCAGATCATCGACCTGAACTACGACGAGAGCCTCGGCCTGGAAGCCGCGGTGCGCAATGTCGCCGATCAGGCTGAAGAAGCCGTGCGTGCCGGCCGTACCCAGATCGTGCTGACCGACCGCCATATCGCCCCGGGCAAGCTGCCGATCCACGCTTCCCTGGCCACCGGCGCGGTACACCACCGCCTGACCGAAAAGGGCCTGCGTTGCGATTCCAACATCCTGGTTGAAACCGCCACCGCCCGCGACCCGCATCACTTTGCGGTGTTGATCGGCTTCGGCGCCTCGGCGGTGTATCCGTTCCTGGCTTACGAAGTACTCGGCGACCTGATCCGTACCGGCGAAGTCCTGGGCGACCTCTACGAGGTGTTCAAGAACTACCGTAAGGGCATCACCAAGGGCCTGCTGAAGATCCTGTCGAAGATGGGCATCTCCACCGTCACGTCCTACCGCGGCGCGCAATTGTTCGAAGCCATCGGCCTGTCGGAAGAAGTTTGCGAGATGAGCTTCCGTGGTGTGCCGAGCCGCATCAAGGGTGCGCGTTTCGTCGACATCGAAGCCGAGCAGAAAGCCCTGGCCGCCGAAGCCTGGAGCGCGCGCAAGCCGATCCAGCAAGGCGGCCTGCTGAAGTTCGTGCACGGTGGCGAATACCACGCCTACAACCCGGACGTGGTCAACACCCTGCAAGCCGCCGTGCAGCAAGGCGACTACGCCAAGTTCAAGGAATACACCGCGCTGGTGGATAACCGCCCGGTGTCGATGATCCGCGATTTGTTCAAGGTGAAAACCCTGGACACGCCGCTGGCCATCAGCGAGATCGAGCCACTGGAATCGATCCTCAAGCGTTTCGACTCCGCCGGTATTTCCCTGGGCGCCTTGTCGCCTGAGGCTCACGAAGCCCTGGCCGAAGCCATGAACCGCCTGGGTGCGCGTTCAAACTCCGGCGAAGGCGGTGAAGACCCGGCGCGCTACGGCACCATCAAGAGCTCGAAAATCAAGCAGGTCGCCACTGGCCGCTTTGGTGTGACCCCGGAATACCTGGTCAACGCCGAAGTGCTGCAGATCAAGGTTGCCCAGGGCGCCAAGCCGGGCGAAGGCGGGCAACTGCCAGGCGGCAAGGTCAACGGCCTGATCGCCAAGCTGCGTTATGCAGTGCCGGGCGTGACGTTGATTTCACCGCCGCCGCACCACGACATCTACTCGATCGAGGATTTGTCGCAGCTGATTTTCGACCTCAAACAAGTCAACCCGCAGGCCCTGGTCTCGGTGAAACTGGTCGCGGAAGCCGGCGTGGGCACCATCGCCGCCGGTGTGGCCAAGGCCTATGCCGACCTGATCACCATCTCCGGCTACGACGGCGGCACCGGCGCTTCGCCGCTGACCTCCATCAAGTACGCCGGCGCACCGTGGGAACTGGGCCTGGCTGAAACCCACCAGACCCTGCGCGGCAACGACCTGCGCGGCAAAGTCCGGGTGCAGACCGACGGTGGCCTGAAAACCGGCCTCGACGTGATCAAGGCCGCAATCCTCGGCGCCGAAAGCTTCGGCTTCGGCACCGCGCCAATGATCGCCCTGGGCTGCAAATACCTGCGCATCTGCCACCTGAACAACTGCGCCACCGGCGTGGCCACTCAGAACGAGAAGCTGCGCAAGGACCACTACATCGGTACCGTCGACATGGTGGTGAATTTCTTCACCTACGTCGCCGAGGAAACCCGTGAGTGGCTGGCCAAGCTGGGCGTGCGTTCCCTGGAAGAGCTGATCGGCCGTACCGACCTGCTGGACATCCTTGAAGGCCAGACCGCCAAGCAACAGCACCTGGACCTGACGCCGCTGTTGGGCAGCGATCACATCCCGGCCGACAAGCCACAGTTCTGCCAGGTTGACCGCAACCCGCCGTTCGACAAGGGCCTGCTGGCCGAGAAGATGGTCGAGATGGCCACTTCGTCGATCAACGACGCAAGCGGCGGCGAATTCGCCCTGGATATCTGCAACTGCGACCGTTCCATCGGCGCACGCATCTCCGGCGAAATCGCGCGCAAGCACGGCAACCAGGGCATGGCCAAGGCGCCGATCACCTTCCGCTTCAAGGGCACCGCTGGCCAGAGCTTCGGTGTGTGGAACGCCGGTGGCCTGAACATGTACCTCGAAGGCGACGCCAACGACTACGTGGGCAAGGGCATGACCGGCGGCAAGCTGGTGATCGTCCCGCCAGTGGGCAGCGTCTACAAGACTCAAGACAGTGCCATCATCGGCAACACCTGCCTGTACGGCGCAACCGGCGGCAAGCTGTTTGCCGCGGGCACGGCCGGTGAGCGTTTCGCAGTGCGTAACTCCGGTGCCCACACCGTGGTTGAAGGCACGGGCGATCACTGCTGCGAGTACATGACCGGTGGTTTTGTCGCGGTGCTGGGCAAGACCGGCTACAACTTCGGTTCGGGCATGACCGGCGGTTTCGCCTACGTGCTCGACCAGGACAACACCTTCGTCGACAAGGTGAACCACGAGTTGGTGGAGATCCAGCGGATCAGCGGCGAAGCGATGGAATCCTATCGCAACCACTTGCAGCATGTGCTGGACGAATATGTCGAGGAAACCAACAGCGAATGGGGTCGCAACCTCGCTGAAAACCTCGATGACTACCTGCGTCGTTTCTGGCTGGTCAAGCCCAAGGCTGCCAACCTGAAATCGTTGCTTTCCAGCATCCGTGCCAACCCGCAGTGATATGCGCCTGAAGAGTTTGATGAGGTTTTAACATGGCTGAACGTCTGAATAACGACTTCCAGTTCATCGATGTCGGGCGCAAAGATCCGAAGAAGAAACTGTTGCGTCAACGCAAGAAAGAGTTCGTGGAAATCTACGAGCCCTTCAAACCCCAGCACTCGGCCGACCAGGCCCACCGCTGCCTGGGTTGCGGTAACCCGTATTGCGAATGGAAGTGCCCGGTGCACAACTTCATTCCGAACTGGCTGAAGCTGGTGGCCGAGGGCAACATCCTCGCCGCCGCCGAGCTGTCTCACCAGACCAACACCCTGCCGGAAGTGTGCGGCCGGGTGTGCCCGCAGGACCGTCTGTGCGAGGGTGCGTGCACCCTCAACGACGGCTTCGGCGCGGTGACCATCGGTTCGGTGGAGAAGTACATCACCGACACCGCGTTCGCCATGGGCTGGCGCCCGGACATGTCCAAGGTCAAGCCGACCGGCAAGCGCGTCGCGATCATCGGCGCGGGCCCGGCGGGCCTGGGCTGTGCCGACGTGCTGGTGCGTGGCGGCGTGACCCCGGTGGTGTTCGACAAGAACCCGGAAATCGGTGGCCTGCTGACCTTCGGCATCCCCGAGTTCAAGCTGGAAAAAACCGTACTGAGCCATCGTCGCGAAGTCTTCACCGGCATGGGTATCGAGTTCCGCCTCAATACCGAAATCGGCAAGGACGTGACCATGGAGCAACTGCTCGAAGAATACGATGCCGTGTTCATGGGCATGGGCACCTACACCTACATGAAGGGTGGCTTCGCCGGTGAAGACCTGCCGGGCGTGTACGACGCTCTGGACTTCCTGATCGCCAACGTCAACCGCAACCTGGGCTTTGAAAAGTCGCCGGAAGATTTCGTCGACATGAAAGGCAAGAAGGTCGTGGTGCTGGGCGGTGGTGATACCGCGATGGACTGCAACCGCACTTCGATTCGCCAGGGCGCCAAGTCGGTGACCTGTGCCTACCGTCGTGACGAAGCCAACATGCCGGGTTCGCGCAAAGAGGTGAAGAACGCCAAGGAAGAAGGCGTGAAATTCCTCTACAACCGCCAGCCGATCGCTATCGTCGGTGAAGACCGTGTCGAAGGCGTGAAAGTGGTCGAGACCCGTCTCGGCGAACCGGATGCCCGTGGCCGTCGCAGCCCTGAGCCGATCCCGGGTTCCGAAGAGATCATCCCGGCAGACGCCGTGGTCATCGCCTTCGGTTTCCGCCCAAGCCCGGCGCCTTGGTTCGAGCAGTTCGAAATCCAGACCGACAGCCAGGGCCGTGTTGTAGCCCCGGAACAAGGCCAGTACAAACACCAGACCAGCAACCCGAAAATCTTCGCCGGTGGCGACATGGTGCGCGGGTCTGACCTGGTAGTGACGGCCATCTTCGAAGGCCGCAACGCCGCCGAAGGGATCCTGGATTACCTGCAGGTCTGACCCCGATCCCGGATTGAAATGGGATCAAAATGTGGGAGCGGGCTTGCTCGCGAATGCGGTATATCAGTCACCAGATGTGTTGGCTGACCCACCGCTTTCGCGAGCAAGCCCGCTCCCACATTTGTTTTGTGGCGCTTTCATATCCGCGACAAATTGACCCGATAGACAAAAGGCACGGCTCTTGCCGTGCCTTTTGCGTCGCGCTCTGAGAAAATGCCCGCACTTTTTTTGCGGATGCCGACATGACTGCCCTCAAGAACGACCGTTTCCTTCGTGCCCTGCTCAAGCAACCCGTGGACGTCACCCCTGTGTGGATGATGCGCCAGGCCGGTCGCTACCTGCCGGAATACCGCGCCAGTCGCGCCCACGCCGGCGACTTCATGAGCCTGTGCATGAACCCGGAGTTCGCCTGCGAAGTCACCATGCAACCGCTGGACCGCTATCCACAGCTGGATGCGGCCATCCTGTTCTCCGATATCCTGACCATCCCTGACGCCATGGGCCAGGGCCTGTACTTCGAAACCGGCGAAGGCCCGCGTTTCAAGAAAGTCGTCAGCACCCTGGCCGACATCGAAGCCCTGCCGATCCCCGATCCCCACAAGGACCTGGGCTACGTCATGGATGCGGTCAGCACCATCCGCCGCGAGCTGAATGGCCGCGTGCCGCTGATCGGCTTCTCCGGCAGCCCGTGGACCCTGGCCACCTACATGGTCGAAGGCGGCTCGTCGAAAGACTTCCGCAAGACCAAGGCCATGCTGTACGACAACCCGCAAGCCATGCACCTGCTGCTGGACAAGCTGGCGCAGTCGGTCACCTCCTACCTCAACGGCCAGATCATGGCCGGCGCTCAGGCGGTGCAGATCTTCGACACCTGGGGTGGCAACCTGTCGGCGGCGGCGTACCAGGAGTTCTCCCTGGCCTACATGCGCAAGATCGTCAGCGGCCTGATCCGCGAACACGAAGGCCGCAAGGTGCCGGTGATCATGTTCACCAAGGGCGGCGGCCTGTGGCTGGAAAGCATCGCCGACGCCGGCGCCGACGCGCTGGGCCTGGACTGGACCTGCGACCTCGGCGAAGCCCGTCGCCGCGTGGGCAACAAGGTTGCGCTGCAAGGCAACATGGACCCGACCGTGCTGTACGCCAAGCCGGAAGCCATCCGTACTGAAGTGGGCCGCATCCTCGCCAGCTACGGCAAAGGCAGTGGTCACGTGTTCAACCTTGGCCACGGCATTACTCCGGAAGTTGATCCGGAGCACGCAGGTGCGTTCCTGCGGGCGGTGCACGAGTTGTCGGCGCAGTATCACGAGTGATCGCGCGGCAATGAAAAAGCCCGGCAGATGCCGGGCTTTTTTGTAAGCGCTGGTTAAGCTTTGGCTTCCTGCAACGGCGGCAGCTTCGCCAGCTTCAACGCCACCAGCAGCGCGACGATCAACAGCGCAACGATGAACCCGCCAATCCCGTTCCACCCGGCGTAGTGCCAGAAGAAACCACCCGCCGTCCCCGCAATACTCGACCCCACGTAGTAACTGAACAGGTACAGCGACGACGCCTGGCCCTTGGCTTTCAGCGCGCGGCGGCCGATCCAGCTGCTGGCTACCGAGTGGGCGCCGAAGAAGCCGAAGGTGAAGATCAGCATGCCGGGCACTACCAGCCACAGCGGAGTAAACAGCGTCAGGGCGATACCGCCGAGCATCAGCACGATGGTGCCCCAGAGCACGCGACGACGGCCCAGGCGGTCGGCCAGGGAGCCGATTTTCGCCGAGCTGTAGATACCCGAGAGGTAGACCAGCGACAGCAGGCCTACCACGGCCTGGCTCAAATCGTACGGGTCCGCCAGCAAGCGGTAGCCGATGTAGTTGAACATCGTCACAAAGGCGCCCATCAGCACGAAGGCTTCGAGGAACAGCCACGGCAGGCCGGCGTCCTTGAAGTGCATGGTGAAGCCGTCCACCAGGCTGCGCGGGTGCAGGGTGCTGGCGCGGAAGTTGCGCGATTCGGGGAGGATCTTCCAGAACACCGTGGCCGCGATCAGCGCCAGGGCGCCGATGATCAGCATCGCGGTGTGCCAGCTGACGAAGTCGATCAGTACGCCGATGATCAAGCGCCCGCTCATCCCGCCAATGGCGTTACCACCGATGTACAAACCCATGGCCAGGCCGATGTGTTGCGGGTGGATCTCTTCACTCAGGTAGGTCATGGCCACCGCTGCCAGGCCGCTGAGGGACAGGCCCACCAGTGCGCGCATCAGCAGGATGCCTTCCCAGCTTGGCATCAGGCCGCTGGCGATGGTGCACAACGCGGCGCAGAACAGTGCGGCAACCATCACCGGCTTGCGCCCCAGGGTGTCGGAAATCGGCCCGGTGATCAGCAGGCCAATGGCGAGCATGCCGGTGGCCACCGAGAGAATCAGGCTGCTTTGCGCGGCATTGATGGAAAATTCGTGGGACAGCGCCGGCATCATCGGCTGTACGCAGTAGAGCAGGGCGAAAGTGGCGAAACCGCCGGAGAACAGCGCCAGCACCGTGCGCATGAACATCGGAGTGCCTTTTTCGATGTACTGCTCGTTGAGCTGTGCCACCACTTCATCGAGGGCGGTGGGCGGTACTTCTTGAGCAAGCGGAGCGACAGCAGATTTCACGCGGGACCTCGGGGAGGAAAGGCTGCCAGGGCTGGCAATGCAAAAAAGAATATAGCTCCCTATTGATTCTTTCCAATATATTGTTCGACCTGTTTAAGAGTTTTTACGACCTAATGAGGTTTTCATGGAACTGCGCCACCTGCGTTACTTCATCGCCGTGGCTGAAGAGCTGCATTTTGGCCGCGCCGCGCAGGTGCTGGGGATCTCCCAGCCGCCCCTGAGCCAGCAGATCCAGGCGCTGGAGCAGGAGATAGGTGCGCGGTTGTTTGAGCGTACCAATCGTCGGGTCGAGCTGAGCGAGGCCGGCAGGTTGTTCCTGCAAGAGGCACGGTTGGTGCTGGCGCAGGTGGATAAAGCGGCGGACGTGGCACGTCGGGCGCAGTTGGGGGAACTGGGGGAGTTGAAGATTGGCTTCACCTCTTCTGCGCCGTTCAACTCCAGCATCCCACAGGCGATCTTCGCGTTTCGCCAGGCATTCCCGGCGGTGCATTTGAATCTGCAGGAGATGAGCAGCACGGAGGTGGCCGAGTCGCTGGTGGATGAGTCGATTCAGGTGGGGTTGATGCGACCGTTGCCGTTGCCCGATTCCCTGAGCGTCGTGGAACTGATGCGCGAGCCCTTGGTGGCCGTGCTGAACGCCGGGCATCCGCTGGTGGAGGGGAGCGAGCGGGGTTTGCACCTGGCGCAATTGGCCGAAGAACCGTTTGTGTTTTTCCCGCGGACTTACGGCAGCGGGTTGTATGCCCAATTGATGAGCCTGGCGCGTGATGCCGGCTTCAGCCCGCACTTCGCGCAGGAGGCTGGGGAGGCGATGACCATCATCGGCCTGGTGGCGGCGGGGTTGGGTGTCTCGGTGTTGCCGGCGTCGTATCAGCGGATCCGCATTGATGGCGTGGTGTATCGCACGTTGCTGGATCAGGAGGCGGTGACGGCGGTGTGGCTGGTGCAGCGCAAGGGTCAGCAGACGCCGATGGCCAAGGCGTTTGTCGAGCTGCTGACCCGCAAGGCATTGGTATGACCGACGCATAACCTGTGGCGAGGGAGCTTGCTCCCGCTGGGCTGCGCAGCAGCCCCGAAACCCGACGACTGAGTTTTACCAGGCAACCCTCAATCGCAGGTTTCAGGGGCGCTTCGCGCCCCAACGGGAGCAAGCTCCCTCGCCACAGGGAAGCGGGTGTTTCAGTTCTGCTTCGACGTCCCGGTCTGCTGGAGCAACTGCGCCGTGTCACTCACACCATTGGTGCGCAACGCCGCCAGGATGTCACGGTCCAGCATGCTCACCCAGCGGTTGTAGTTGCGGTGAATCTTGCCGTCCTTGTAGCCCAGGTCGCGGCTGTCGCGGTAGGTGATGGCGTAGCTGGTGGCGGTGTAGCGGATGTCGATTTCAGCGTGGAACTGGTTGCGCACGTTGATCTCGGCCTGCACCAGTTGCGGGCTCAGGCGCTGCACCACCCATTGGCGTTTGTTCAAGGCCGCGATAATGGTCTGCTTCATTTTTTCTTCGTTGACCTGCGGGTTCGCCGGCAAGTCGTGCTGGGTGTTGAGCACCGGTTTGTTGGTGCAGCCAGCGGTGGTGAGCAGGGCCAAAGCGACCAGTGTTGCGCGTAGCAGGGAAGACATTCCATTTCTCCAGTCAGTAAAAAAACTTAGACCCAGCGGCGGAAGATCAGCGAAGTGTTGACGCCGCCAAAGGCAAAATTGTTGTTCATCACGTAGTCGCTGTGCAGCTCGCGGAACTCACCTTGCAGGTAGTCCAGCTCGCCGCAGCGCGGGTCGACTTCGTCGAGGTTGAAGGTGTGCACGTATTGGTTGCGGTTCATCATCTCGATGCTGAACCACGACTCCAGCGCGCCGCATGCACCCAGGGTGTGGCCGAGGAAACTCTTCTGCGAACTGATGGGCATGCGGCTGCCGAACAGGCTGCTGGTGGCCAGGGTTTCGGCGATGTCGCCCTGGTCGGTGGCGGTGCCATGGCCGTTCACATAGCCGATCGCGTCGGGCGCAAGCCCCGCATCTTCCAATGCCAGTTCCATGGCGCGGCGCATGGTGGCCTGTTCCGGGCGGGTGGTGTGCTGGCCGTCGGCGTTGCTGCCGAAGCCGACGATTTCGGCGTGGATATGCGCGCCACGGGCCAGTGCATGTTCCAGCTCTTCGAGTACCAGGATGCCGCCGCCTTCGCCGATCACCAGGCCGTCGCGGCCACTGTCGTAGGGACGCGGGCTGGTTTGTGGTGCATCGTTTTTCAGGCTGGTGGCGTACAGCGCATCGAACACCATGGCTTCGGTAGGGCACAGCTCTTCGGCGCCACCTGCCAACATCAGCGGCAGGCGGCCGAACTTGATGGCCTCATAGGCGTAGCCGATGCCCTGGCTGCCGCTGGTGCACGCGCTGGACGTGGGGATCAGCCGGCCGGTGAGGCCGAAGAAAATGCTGATATTCGCCGCCGTGGTGTGGGGCATCATCCGCACGTAGGAGTTGGCGTTCAGCCCCTCGGCCACCGAGTTCAGCAGCATATTGCCGAAGGCCTTGATCTCGTCGGTGCTGCCGGTGGACGAGCCACAGGCCACGCCCATGCGCCCGTCCTTGATCGACTCGTCGCCCAGCAAGCCGGCGTCTTTGAGCGCCTGCTCCGCCGCCCATACCGCCAGCCGGGAAACCCGGCCCATGCTGCGCAGTTGCTTGCGGGTCCAGTGGGCGGGCACCACGAAATCATCGATCGGCCCGGCCAGCCGGGTGTTCAGTTCGGTGAAACGGTCCCACTCGTCCATGCGCCGGATGCCGCTGCGGTTGGCGCGGAAGTTGGCGGCGATGGTTGCCCAATCGCTGCCCAGGGACGTAACGCCGGCCATGCCGGTGACCACCACACGTTTCATCAGCACAGGCCTCCATTCACGGCCAGCACTTGGCGGGTGATGTAGCCGGCTTCTGCCGACATCAGGAAATTCACCGCCCCGGCGACTTCTTCCGGAGTGCCCATGCGCTGGGCGGGGATCATTTTCATCAGCTCTTCCACCGGTACGTTCTCATCGAGCATCGCGGTGTCGATCAGCCCGGGGGCCACGCAATTGACGGTGATCTTGCGCTTGCCCAGCTCGATGGCCAGGGCCTTGGCGGCGCCGATCAGGCCGGCCTTGGACGCGCTGTAGTTGACCTGGCCGCGGTTGCCGATCAGCCCGGATACCGAGGTGATGCACACGATCCGCCCGGCGGCGCGACGACGAATCATCGGCATCATCACCGGGTGCAGCACGTTGTAGAAACCGTCGAGGTTGGTGCGCATCACCACGTCCCAATCGTCTTCTGACAGCGCTGGAAACGCGCCGTCGCGCGTCAGGCCCGCATTGAGCACCACGCCGTAATACGCGCCATGGGCTTCCACGTCGGCTTCAAGGATCTCCTTGCAGCTGGCGCGGTCCGCCACATCGAATTGCAACACCCGGGCCTTGCGCCCCAGCGCTTCGATTTCGACCTGCACCGCATCCGCCTCGGCACGCCCGCTGCGGCAGTGCAGCACGATGTCGTGCCCGGCCTGGGCCAGGCGCACAGCGATAGCGCGGCCGATGCCACGGCTGGAGCCGGTCACCAATACGGATTCAGTCATGGCGTGGTGTCCTTCGATTCATCTAAATAGTTGGCCGCCTGGGGCGGTCGAAATACGTTCAAGCGCGCGCTGGCCTGGATGCCGTGACCGGTGAGGTGGCATTCGAACACACCCATGCCGTTGTCGTCTTCCAGGGAGCGCAGGCCGTGGATGGTCAGCTCGGTGCCTGCGGGAAAGTGCTCGACGTTGCACTCGAACTTGCGCGTGCCCAGCAGGAAGCCCAACTCCACGGCTTCACCTTTCTGGCGCGCGCGGCAACCGGCGTAGGCCGCGACGCTTTGCGCCATCAACTCAATGCCGACCCACGCGGGCAGGCTGCCATCGGCGCGGTTGAAAAGACCGCCGGGCTTGACCGTCAGGCGGGTCTGGATCTGTTCTTCATCAAAGCTCAAGACCTGATCGATCAGGATCATGTCACCGGCGTGGGGCAGCAGTTCGGCGAGCGGCCAATCAGTCATGGGGCGTCTCCGATAATCAGGCTGACGTTGTTGCCGCCGAAGGCAAACGAGTTGCTCATCAGGCAGCGTTTTTCCAAGGCGTCGCCGGGCGACGCCCACTTCAGTACGGGCAGGTCGGGGTCCGTCTGGCCATCCCAGACATGCGGCGGCACTACGCCTTCTGCCAGGCTCAGCCAGCAGAACGCCGCTTCCAGCGCGCCGGCGGCGCCCAGGGTGTGGCCGGTCATGGGTTTGGTCGAGGAGCAGGCTACGCCGTCCGGGAACAGGGCCGCGACCGCCAGGCTTTCCATGGCATCGTTATGTTGGGTAGCGGTGCCGTGCAGGTTCAGGTAACCGATTTGTCCGGGCGCCAGTTGTGCGCTGGCCAGGGCCTTGCGCATCGCTTGCAACGCACCCTTGCCGGTAGGCTCGGGGGCGGAAATATGGTGGGCGTCGCAACTGGCACCACTGCCCAGCAGTGCGACCGGCGCCGGGGTTTTGCTCATCAGGAACAACACGGCGGCTTCGCCGATATTGATGCCGTTGCGGTTCAGCGAAAACGGATTGCAGCGCTCTGCCGAAACCGCCTCCAGCGACGAAAAACCATTGAGGGTCAGCTTGCACAGCGTGTCGACACCACCGCAGATCACCGCATCGCACACGCCCAGGTCCAACAGGCGTTGGGCACTCATCAGCGCTCGTGCGCTGGAGGTGCAGGCGGTGGAAATCACGTAGGCCGGGCCGCTCAGTTGCAGCCAGTCGGCGAGGAAATCGGCCGGGGCGCCAAGCGCCTGTTGCTGATAGTCGTAGTCGGCGGGGAACTGGTTTTCCCGCAGATAGTGGGCGATGCCACGGCTGGCTTCATCGATGCCCGAGGTGCTGGTGCCGAGCACGATGCCAATGCGCGACGCGCCGAACGTCTGGATCGCTTGCCGGATCTCGTCGTCAATCTGCAACGCGGCTTCCAGCAGCAACTGGTTATTGCGGCTGCGATGGGATTCCAGCCCGGGCGGTATCGCCGCCAGTTCACCGTGCACAGCGGCCACCGGCAACACACGCTCCGGCACCCAGCCGCTTTCGGCGCGCATGCCGGAGCAGTCGCCGGCAAACAGGCTGCGGCTGACTTCGCGCTTGTCGCGGCCCAGGGCGCAGATCACGCCGAGGGCATTGAGGTAGGCGCTCATCGGGCAGCCCCTAGCGGCGAGATGTGGTAGGTAAGGTGTTGCCCGATCACGTCCACGCGAAACACCAGGGAGGAGTGATAGGTGATCTTCCAGTGGGACGGCAGGGTGCGGATCAGGTCCATTTCCTGGGTGCCGGGGTACAGCCTGGAAACTTCATCCGCCGAGGTCAGGGCGAACAACAGCGCGGCAAACAGTTCACGCGCCTGGGGATTGGGCGGCAGCAGACCGTCGGCCTGCCAGGCGCCATTGATCAGCATCTGCCGAGCCTGGGGAATGCCCAGCGGGTCCATCATCGACCAGCGAATCCCGCCGCCTTCGCGCTGCATCACCAGCAACCAGTCCTGGCGTTGGCCATCCTGTTCGCGTTGTACGTGCAGTTGCAGTGGCAGGCTCAGTACCGGGTTTTTCGACGGCAACGGCGGCTGGCTGGCGCACGCGCCCAGCAGCAACAGACAGCCGATCAACAGCATTCGGATCATGTTTCAGCGCTCGCCAGAGGTTTGCGGGCGACCACGTTGACCAGGGTTTCTTCGCGCTGGCCGGCCGGTTTTGGCTGGCGCAGGCCCCAGCGTTCAAGCAGGCCGAAGTCGGTGGCGCGGCTCCACCACAGGTACGGATACGAGACGTTCTGCGGGCCGAACTCAAAGCCCTGCTCGCGAATCATTTCAAGGTACTCCTCGGCGCTTTTCTGCACATGCATCGGGTGACGAAACAGCCAGCGGATTACCCAAGTGTCGATATAGGCCTCGGTGGATTCGGCAAACAGCAGGTAGCCGCCCGGCTTGAGCACCCGATAGAACTCTTTCAGGGCGCGATGTTGTTCCACCAGATGATGGAAGGTCTGGTGACAGAACAGCACGTCGACACTGGCGTCGGCCACGTCGAGGGTCGCGCAATCGCTGCCGATCAACTCGATGGCGATGCCCTGGCGCGCGGCTTCGGCGCGGCTCAGGTCGAGGCTGTGTGGGTCAGCATCCAGGCCGATCAGGCGCTCGGGGGCGAACACTTGCTGCAAATACTGGAACGACTTGCCCTGGCCGCAGCCGGCGTCCAGTAGCACCGGAGCAACCGGCAGCGGTTCGCTGAACAGGCTGCGCAGGTCGTTAATGGCCACGCGCAGCACATGGTGCTGCCAGGTGTGGCTGCGCAGGAACCAGAAGCCGAATTTGGTTTCTTCGACGTAGTTCTTGCTGAGGTATTGGCTGCTCATCGTTTCTTCCTTGTCCCGGACGGGGCGGCCCACGGTGCCAGCATGAAGCTGAACGCCAGCCCCAGGCTTACCGATAGCCCAAAATTACTCACCGCCGGCGTGCTGGAAATGGCCAGCAGGCCGAACGATAGCCAAGTAGTCACGGCCGCCAACAGTGTGCCCAACAGGCTCACGGCGGCGCCGCCAATTTGTTCACGCATCAGGATCGCGTAGTCGACGCTGATGGCGGTCACCAGCAGCAGGCCGAACAGGCTGAACAACGTCAGCGGCTGCCCCAGCCAACCCAGGCTGGCCAGGCTGCACAGCGCCGCCAGCAACGGCAGGGCGACGATGCGCAAGGCGCCGCCGAAGCCGAACGGCAGGATCAGCAGCAGTACGATCAACACGCAGGACATCAATTTCAATTCGGCAGCGCTGATTTGCGTCGCGGCAAACACCTGGTTCAAGTCGCCCAGGCGGTCCACCAACTGCACGCCGGGCAGATCCAGGGCCTGCACCCGCAGCAAGGCCGGGTTGTTCAACCCTTGCAGGCTCACCATCGCCGCCACGCCACCGTCGACATTCCCCAGCCACAGCGTGCGCCATGGCTCGGCCAGCGGGCCGACCAGTGCTGCGTCGATGTCTTCGGTGGGCAAGGCCTGCAACTGGGCCAGCTCGGCTTGCAGCGCGCTGGCGGGCACACCGAGGTCCAGCAATGGCTGCCAGTACTGCGGCAGCTGTTTCAGGGCCTCGCGCAGTTGCTGTTGCTCCGCCGGCGCGCTGACCAACTGGTTGAGCGCCAGGTAACCCTGGAGCTTGTCCATGTTCACCAACTGATCCAGGCGCTGGCTCAGCGCGGCCTGGCGTTCCAGCAGCTGCTGCTGGTTGTCCGCCCGCACCAGGAAGAACTGGCTGGTGGGCTGGAACCCGGTAATCCGCGCAACGGCCTGGGCTTCCTGCAGCAACTGCGGCGGCGCACCGATCCACTGGCGGATATCGTTTTTGCTGTTCAGGTGCCACAGCCCACCGGCGCAAAACACCAACACCAGTACCAGCAACACCGGGCTTGGCAGGCGCTTGAGCAGCGACTCGCGCACGCTCAGCAGGAACTCGGCAATGCGCAGGGGCCATTGCGCCGGGCGCAGCTCGACGCCTTTGAGCAAGGCCGGCAACAGGCACACGGCCGACAGGTAAGCGCCCACCAGACCGGCAGCGGAGAACACCGCGATTTGCGTCAGCGCCGGGAACGGCGTCCACGCCAGGGCCAGGTAACCGATGCAACTGGTGGCCAGGCTCAGGCTCAGGCCCGGCAAGGTCAGGCGCAAGGCCGGCCAACTGCGCCAAGGGCTCATGCTCCAGCTCTTGGACAGGTAATGCAGCGGGTAATCCACCGCCACGCCGATCAGGCTCGAGCCCAGCACCAGCGTGATCACATGCATATGCCCGAACAGCGCCACACAGGCCACCGCACCAAACAGCATGCCCACCAGCACCGGCACGAACGCCAGCAACACCCGCCAGCGGCGGAACGCAAGCAGCAGCAATAACAGGATGCCTACCGTCGCGCCGCCGCCGACCCAAGTGATTTCCCGCGTGGCCTGCTGCTGACCATTGGCTGCATACAGCAGGCCGCTTGCGGCGAGCAATTGCGCGCCTTGCTGGTCGGCCTGCTCGCGGCTGGCCTTGAGCAGTTCAGCCACTTGCAGCGGCAGTTTCATGTCGAAGGCATTGCCGGTGGTGCGGGCCCGCAGCAGTACCCAGCTTTTGCCGTCGGCATCGGCGATCAGCGCGCCGCTGCCGATATCCAGCTGCACCGAACCGTGTTGCGGCTGGCTGTTCTGGATGCGCCCGGTGAGGCCCAGCCAATCGTCCTGGCTCGGCACCAGGCTGAAGCCGGTGAACGGGTCGAACAGCGCCTGAACCCGCTGCTGAATAAACGCCTGGGGCTCGTCGATCAGTTGCTCGCGATCCTTGGCCGAGAGCATCGCCAGCCGGCCTTGCAGCAACTGCTGACGCAGGGCCGGCAGGTCGGCTTGGAGGTTCCACTGAACTTTCTCAAACAGGCCGCTGGCTTGCCAGGCTTCGCCCAATTGTGTCGCCATGGCCACGGCTTTTTGTCGATCGGCATGCCCCACCAGCACCAGCATTTCGCGGTTCAGTGGTTCCTGCATGCGCTGTTCGGCGCGCAGCTCCAGCGCATCCGGCGCGGTGCCGGGCACCAGTTCCATCAGGTTCGCCGACAGCGGTGCGCCATGGCGCCATTGCCAGCCCGCCAGGGCCAACACGGCCACCAGCAGGATCAGGAACAGGCGCGGCAACCAGCGTTCACTCGGCAAAGTCGTGTTGCTCCGCGTCGCTCAAGGGCTGGCTGCTGGTGCTGTCCTGCATGCGCAGTACGGTGCTGTCGCCCTGGGTTTCCAGCAGCTCGATCTTCTGCACCAGTTCGCCGCCGTCGATATTGATTTGGGTGAACACCTGCTTGAGCAGCAGCGAGCGCGGGATCAGCGTGAGTTTCCACTGCTGGGCTTCGCCTTGCAGCTGCAGCTCGAAGTCACGCTGCAAGCCGCTGCTGTCACCCTGCAACACGGCGAGGAACAAACGGTTCTGCTCGGCGCCGGCGCTCTTGTTCGGCAGCAATTGCCAGCCGTTGGCGTCACGCCGGGCGATGCCGTTGGCGCTGATGCGGTAGTCCTGTTGCAGCGGGGTTTTCAGCAGCCACAGCAGGCCGTGGTCCTTGGCCAGGACGAAGGTGCCCTTGCTGGTCAGCGGCTGCGGCAGCGCGCGCAGGTGTTTTTCCTGGGTGAAGTTGCCGTGGATCACCGACGGTTTTGCCAGCTGATCGCTGAGTTGTTGCAGGTCGAAAGCATGGGCCAGGCCTGGAATGCTTAACAACAGGATTAGCGCGGTCCTTGTGGGAGCGAGCTTGCTCGCGAAGAACCTGAGGGCGCCGAGAAGTGTCAGGCGTCTCGCGTTATCGTTGACGACCATCGCGGGCAAGCCCGCTCCCACAGGGTTGTGTGTCATGACAGCGCCCTCTCGACTGCGTCGACAAATACCTTCGGCGATGCCAACTGCATTTCGCGGCTGGCAATTTCCACCGCCACTTGCACGGTGCTGGCGCGGGTCAGACGCTCACCGGTGGCCTTGTCGCTGATCAGGTAATTGACCTTCAAGCGGTTCTCCCACTCCACCAGGCTGGCGCGCACGTTGATGGTCTGGCCGAAGGTTGCACCGCGCACATAGCGCAGTTGCATATCGATCACCGGCCAGGCGTAACCCGCTTGCAGCATCGCTGTGTAGTTGTGGCCGAGCTTGTCCAGCAAGGCGCAGCGGGCGACTTCCAGGTACTTTACGTAGTGCCCGTGCCACACCACGTTCATGGTGTCGATGTCGAAAAACGGCACGAGGATTTCAGTGTCGCAGTGCAACACGCCGGGGCTACGCATGCAGCCTCCAGTGTTGCTCGGCGATGCGTTTCAGGCACAGGCGCAATTCGCCTTCCAGGGCGCGGTCTTCGATGACCGGCGGGAAGTCTTTGGCCAGCTCGTCGTGCATGGCGGCCAGCGCCGGCGGCAGCGGGCGCGCATCTTCAGCCTGGGCCCGCAGCCATACGCCCTGGTTGGCGGCGAGCAAAGTGGCGGCGGCGACTTGTTCGGTCAGTTCCAGCACACGAATCGCATCGCGGGCGGCGATGGTGCCCATGCTCACCTTGTCCTGGTTGTGGCACTCGGTGGAGCGCGAGAACACGCTGGCCGGCATGGTGTTTTTCAGCGCTTCGGCGGTCCAGGCGCTGGTGCCGATCTGCACAGCCTTGAAGCCGTGGTTGATCATCGCCCGCTCGGCTGGCGCACCGGACAAATTGCTCGGCAAGCCGTGGTTGTAACGCACGTCCACCAGCAGCGCGAGCTGGCGGTCCAGCAGGTCGGCGACGTTGGCCACCAGGGTCTTGAGGCTGTCCATGGCGAAGGCGATGTGGCCGCCGTAGAAGTGGCCGCCGTGCAGCACGCGTTCTTCTTCGGCGTCGATGATCGGGTTGTCGTTGGCGCTGTTGAGTTCGATCTCGATGAACGAGCGCAACCAGTTCAGGCTGTCGGCCAGCACGCCCAGGACGTGGGGGGCGCAGCGCAGGGAGTAACGGTCTTGCAGGCGATGCAGCGGCGCGGTCGGCGCGTCGATGGCCAGATCCTTGCGCAGCCAGGCGGCGACTTGCATCTGCCCCGGGTGCGGCTTGGCGGCAAACAGGCGCTCGTCGAAATGCTCCGGGTTGCCTTGCAGCGCCACCACGTTCAGCGCGGTGATGCGCGTGGCCAGTTGCAGCAGGTAGTCGGCGCGGGCGAAGGCCAGGCAGGCGAGGCCGGTCATCACGGCGGTGCCGTTCATCAGTGCCAGGGCCTCTTTCGGGCGCAGTACCAGCGGGTCCCAGCCCAGCTCGCGGTGCACCTCCGCCGCCTGGCGGCGTTCGCCACGGAACAGCACTTCGCGCTCGCCTGACAAGGTCGCGGCCACGTAGGACAGCGGCGTCAAATCACCGCTGGCGCCCACCGAGCCTTCTTCCGGAATCAGCGGCAGCACGTCAAATTCCAGGAACGCGTGCAGGCGCTCCAGCAACTCCACGCGCACGCCCGACACGCCATGGCAAAGCGACTGCAACCGCGCCGCCAGCACCGCGCGGGTGGCTTGCGCATCCAGCAACTTGCCCAGGCCGCAGCCGTGGAACGTGTAGAGGTGGCGGGGCAGCGCTTCGACGTGCTCCAGCGGCACCGCCACCACGCACGAGTCGCCGTAGCCGGTGGTCACGCCGTAGATCACGCCTTCCTTGTCCAGCAACGAATCCAGGAACTGCGCGCCCTTGGCGATGCGCTGGCGGTACTTGGCATCGGCTTGCAGTTGAGTCGGCGCCTGACGGTTGGCCAGGGCCAGCACGTCTTCGATGCGCAGGGGAATTTCGCCGAAGGTTACCGGCTCAAGATGCGTCGTCATCGGTCTTCCAGAAAGGGTAAAAGTTGAACCATTGTTGGGGCGCTTCCAGGCAGAACTGGCCCAGGCGCTCGGCGTAGCGGGCGGTCCATTGTGCGATCACCTGCTGGCGGTCGCTGCGTTTCCATTCGATCAACCGGGCGAACGGCTCGATGATCAGGCGATAACGGCCTTGATGCTTCAAGCACATCAGCAGGTTGACCGGGCATTTCAGCAAACCGGCCAACAGCCACGGGCCTTGGGGGAAGGCGGCGTCATGGCCGAGGAAATCCACGCGTACCGTGCGCCCGCCATGCAGCGGTACGCGGTCGCCGGCAATCGCCAGCCACTCGCCGTCGTCGAGGCGCTGGCTGAGCAGCATCATCACCGCCGGGTCGAGTTCGCTGACCTGGATCAGGCGCAGATTGGTCGCCCCGGCTTCGCCCAGAATCCGGTTGAAACGTTCAGCGTGCTTGGTGTGCACCAGCACGTTCATGGTGACCTTTTCGCCAAGCTCGGCGAGGGCGCGGCACACCTCAAGATTGCCCAGGTGCGCGCCCACCAGCATCTGCCCGCGTTCGCTGCGCAGCTGGCCGCGCAGTTGGGCCGGGTCGATGATTTCGATCTGCTCCAGGCGCAGCTTGCCGTTCCATACGTCGAGCTTGTCCAGCAGGGCGTCGGCGAATGCCATGAACTGGCCGAAGACGCTTCTGTGGGTAGGGCGCAGGTCGTCGCGCCGGCTCCAGTCGGCCAGGCGCTGCTGGTATTGCCAGGCGCTTTGGCGGGCCGTGCGGCCGAACAGAAAGAAGTAGAAAACGATGCCGTAGAGCAGCGGGCTCAGCAGCCGGCGCCCGAGGACCTTGGCGGCGAAGGCGGTGAATTTCATCAGCCAGAAGCTGCCGCGCTCCTCGCGGTCGGCCCAGTGCTTGGTGTCCTGGCTCATGCCTGCCACCGGCGCCAGAGGATCATCGGCGCGCGCACCAACATGCCGAAGAACAGCCGGGTGTGCATCGAGGAAATCAGCGCGTTGTCATGGAACAGGCGAAAGTGCGACAGGCCGTCGGCGGGGTAGTGCACCTTGGTCGGCAGCCAGCGCATCGGCTGGTTGCGCCAGGCCAGGCGCACCAGGATGTCGGAGTCGAAATCCATGCGTTTGCCGATGTTGGCCGAGTCCATCAAGGCCAGGGTCGGTGGCAGTGGGTACACGCGAAAGCCGCACATGGAATCGCGGATCTGCAGCGACAAGGTATTGATCCACACCCAAACGTGGGTCAGGTAGCGCGCGTAAAGGCGGCCCTTGGGCACGCTGTCGTCGTATTCCGGGTAGCCGCAGATCACCGCATTCGGGTGGGCGCGGGAGGCGTCGAGGAAGGTACCGACTTCCCGCAGGTCGTGCTGGCCGTCGGCGTCCACTTGCAGGGCGTGGGTGAAACCCAGGCGTGCGGCTTCGCGAAAGCCGGCCATGACGGCGGCGCCTTTGCCCTGGTTGGCGGGCAGGGTCAGCAGGGACACGTTGTCGAGGGTTGCCAGTTGCGCCAGCACGGCGGCGCAGGCGGCGCTGCTGCCGTCGTCTACCAGCAGGCATGGCAGGCCGCTGGACAGCACGCTATGAACCACGGCGGGCACGGCGGCTTCGTGGTTATAGACCGGGATCAAGGCGCAGGGCTTATGCATAACAGATACCCCATTGGCAGAAGCGCTGTGCGTGGCGAGGGAGCTTGCTCCCGCTGGGCTGCGAAGCGGCCCCAACACAGGCGACACCGATTTGCCTGACAAACCACAGTGCCTGGGTTGGGAGTGCTGCGCACTCCAGCGGGAGCAAGCTCCCTCGCCACAAAAGCTTAATCACTGACCCTCCCCAGCACGATCCGCCCACTGGAGCAGGCGGCCGCCTCATTGCGGTAGGCGAAGTACAACTTGCCGCGCTCCTGGTCGAACCGCAGGTGCAGTTCGATCCGGTCATCCGGGCGTACCAGTTGCTGGAACTTCAGCACTTCCATCCCGGCGAACGGCCCCGGCAGCTTGAGCAGTTGCTGGCCCAGGCTCAGCGCCCAATCCACTTGCACCACACCCGGTAGCACCGGGGTTTGCGGGAAGTGGCCGCTGAAGTAGGCGAGGTCCGGCGGGATCGCCAGTTGCAGGGTCCATTCACCGTTGGCTTCGACTTGTTCCAGTACTTCCGGGGCTTTCGGGCGCGGTGCCAGCAGCAGGGCTTCGACGTCGGCCTGGGGCAGCTTGCCTTGGGTGTTCAGCGGCAATTGGCGCAACAGGCGCCAGCGGCGGGGCAGCGCCAGGGCTTCGCAGTGTTGGCTCAAGTGCTGGCGCAGGGTTTGGGTGACGGTGCGCCGGCCCTGGTTACGCAGGGCATGCAAGCCGTCTGCGCTGAGCACCACGAGGGCGCCGAGGGAGGCGCGGTTTTCCTGCACCACGCCCAGGCGCGTTTCAGCGACCCAGGCATGGTCCATCAGCGCCTGTTCCAGCATCGGCAGGGAGATGCGTTTTTCTTCCAGCTTGACGATGCGGTCCAGGCGGCCGAGCAATTCGAAGCGGCCGTCGGCGTGGATGGTGGCGGCGTCGGCGGTCTGTTCGACATGGCCGGCGGGCAAGTATGGCGAGGCGATGCGCAAGGCGCCGTCGGCGTCCTGGCTCAGCTGCACGTCGGCAAACGGCTGCCACGGTTGTTCGCCCTGGCGCCAGGCGATGCCGCCGGTTTCCGAGCTGCCGAGGATTTCCGTCGGCCATTGCTGCAAACGCTGATGCAGGCTGCCGGCGGCTTCAAGGGGCAAGGCGCCGCCGGAGGAAAACACCCGTTTGACCGGTGTAAGCGCTGGCCAGTCGAGGTTGTCACCCATGCGCTTGAGGAGCGCCGGGCTGGCGACCCAGGCAAATTGCGCATGCTCGCGGCTGGCGCGCTGCAAGTCCTCGGGAAATGCCAACTGTTGGCGCACAAAGGTGCGCCCGGCACACAACGGCCACAGCACCCGGAACAGCAAGCCATAGATATGCTGGGTGGCGACGCTGCCGATGATGCAGGCCTCGCCGAGGTCGGCGCCCCACAGGGTTTCCAGCGCCTGGACCTCGTTGGCCATCTGGCGCAGGGTTTTGTCGATGCGCTTGGGTTCGCCGCTGGAGCCGGAGGTGCACAGGCTCAGGCAGCAGGCATCCAGGTCCAGGGCTGCGGCGCTTGATGGCGCTTGATACAGCGCATCCAGGTCGCCGGCCTCGGTCAGCCAGGCGTCGACGGCATCGTCCCAGCGTTGGCGCGTCTGCGGTTGCAGGTCGGCGGGCAACAACACGCTGACGCCTGCGCGCCACGCACCCAGCAGGGCGATCGCCAGCAAGCCGGCATCTTCCAGGTACACCGCCAGGCGCTGGATGCCCCGGGCTTGCAACCCGGCGGCCAGGCTCAGGGACTTCTCCCACAGGTGTGGGTGATCCAGGGCAGGTTCGGTGGTGACCAAACGCTGCTCCACAGGCTCAAGCAGCAAGTGCTCAAGATTCAACCAATTCATACGCGGCCTCGAACCCTTTGTCGTACCAGCCATTCCACGGCAAACAACAGCCCCATCAGCCCGTAGGCGATCATGCCGTTGTACAACGTCCACCAGCTCAGCGGCGCCCACAGGGTGAGGGCGGCGGCGAGCAGGCCGTTACACAGGAAAAATACACTCCACACCACGGTGACCTGGCGGGTATACACAATCGCTTCTTCGGGCAGTTGCGGCTCGCTCATGCGCGCCAGGCGCTCGACCATCGGCGGCCCGTATTTCAGGCTCAGGCCGAACAGTGCCAGCATGAAGGCGCTGACCAGGCTCGGGTACCAGCGCAGCATCTGCGGGTTGTCGAACCAGGCGAGCAGCAGGCAAAAGACAATGATCGCCGCCGCCATCCAGCGGCTGCCCGGGCGCCTGGCGCCGGTCAGGGCGCGCAACAGCCACAGGCTGCCCAGCAGCAGGCCAAATTGCCACGGGGCAAAATGCTCAGTGCCGTAATACACCGCAAAAGGGTACAGCAGCCCCGCCAGCAACAGGCCAAGGCCGATCAGCCGGCTCATGCGGCCGGTTGAACCAGACGGTAGACCGCCTCGACCACGTCATTCACGGTACGCACGGCCTTGAACTCTTCGGCGGCGATTTTCTTGCCGGTCTGGCGCTTGATGTGGTCGATCAGGTCCACTGCATCAATGCTGTCGATTTCCAGGTCCTGGTACAGGTTGGCGTCGAGCGTGACGCGTTCCGGTTCCAGTTCAAACAGTTCCACCAGGGCGTCGCGCAAGGTGTTGAAAATATCGTCACGAGTTTGCATGGTACGGTCTCAAGCTGCCTGTCGGGCCGTGACGAACGCCGCGAGGCTGGCCACGTTGGTGAAGTGATTGCGGGTGTCCTTGGCGTCGGCATCGATCTTGATGCCGTACTTTTTCTGGATCGCCAGGCCCAATTCCAGGGCGTCGACTGAATCCAGGCCAAGGCCTTCGCCGAACAGGGTTTGCTCGTTGCCGATGTCGCTCTCGCTGATGTCTTCCAGGCCCAGGGCCTCAATGATCAGCGTTTTTATGTCGTGCTCAAGGCTGTGTGGGTTGCTCATCTTCGGCGAGCTCCTTAATAAAATACTGGTGCAGGTAATCGTTGAGCTTGCGTGATGCCTGGGGCGCGGGCCCTTGTGCGGCAAACGCCTGTGGTTCTATATCGGCACCCACGCGCAAACTGAAGTGAAAGCGGCGATTCGGGATGCGATACCAGGGTTCGGCCTTGGTCAGGGTGGTGGGGCTGACCTTGATCACTACCGGAGTGATGATGCTCGCACCGCGCAGGGCAATGGCGGCGGCGCCGCGATGAAAGGTCGGTGCCTGGCCCGGTGAGGTGCGGGTACCTTCCGGGAAAATGATCAGGGTCTGGCCGTCCCGCAGGGCATCGGCGGCGGCGTCGAGCATGTCGGCGCTGCCGTCGTTGCTGATGTAGCCGGCGTCGCGCACCGGGCCCCGGGTGAAGGGGTTCTGCCACAGGCTCTGCTTGACCACGCAGTTGGTTTGGCGCATCTGGGCGATCAGGAACACCACGTCCACCAGCGATGGGTGGTTGGCAATGATCATCTGGCCCGGGCGGCCGAGCTTTTCCGCGCCTTCGACGCTGTAGGTCAGGATGCCCAGGCGCATCATCATGCGGATAAACAACCAGAACAGGCAGCTGATGGTGTGGCGGGCGCGTCGCTGATGCTGTTTGGCATCACCCGGCAGGCAACTGAGCAGCGGAAACACCAGGACACGCAGGCACAGGCCGCCGAGGCCAAACAGGGCGAAGGCGGTGGCAGTGGCGAACAGGCGCCAGTAGTAGGCCTTCCGGGGCTTTTCGGTCAGGACTTGCGTTGCCAGTTCCATACTCGGTTCTTCCAGGCATGTTGGCAGGCGCCCTGTTCGTTCAGCAGGGTGCGCAGCAGGTTCAGGGCGTGGGGCCACTGGGCTTTGGTGGTGGGTTGGACAGCGGCTGTATTCAGTTCCAGCTGCCACTCGTCGCCCGGTGTCAGCAGCAGGCCGAGGGCGTAGGGGAAGGGCACGTCCTCGATCCAGCGCGCATAGGCTTCGGGGGGCTGTTCCTCGGTAATGATCAGCAATACAGCCGTTGCGCCTTCATTGAGCAGGGCAGCGGCTTCGAGCATGCCGTGCTCCAGGCCATCGCCGGCGGCGGCGAGGGCGGTCATTTCGCTGGTTTCATTGCGCAGGATCGACCACAGGCCAATCACCGCGTTATGCACCGACAGGCTGAACTGGGTCGGCGACAGGGGCTCGTCGTTGGCCAGGTCGCTGAGAATATCGAGGGTGCGTGGGGTTTCGCCGTGACGGGAAACAAACACCAATGGCAACTGTTGCAAGCCTTCGGCCAGGGGCCAGCCCACACTGAAGGCCATGCGCGCCAGGCGGCTCAGGCGCCGGCGCTGCATGGCCGGCAGGAAGGACACATCGGGTGCCGCGTCGGTGCGGGCGAGCAATGTCGGCTGCCGGCACCAGGTGCGCCAGTCGTCCGCGCTTTCGAGCCCGGGAGCCCAGGCGCGCCATTGGGCGATGTTGAAATTGATCACTGAGAAGTTATCCCGCCCCTGCGGGCTTCCTTGTGCGGCCATTGGCCCCGAATACCGGGACAGGGTGCAATCGCCGAATGGCGCGCATTATCCCGGTGCTGCGGGGTTCTAGCAAACTTTGGTAAAGAATTGTTCACGGATAATTACAAATTCGCTGGAAAGAATTACCGATTGTCCATCATGCAGGTAGGGCAGCAGGTGTCAGGCAATTCCTGCTTTGTCGGACAGACGGGAAATTGTTATGCGAGATAGAGCCTCTGATGCTGTAGTACAGGAACAAACGAGGTAGCTAACGGGCGCTTTTGCCCTCTACACTCGGGTCATTCATTGATACACGGAGGTTTTTCCATGCGGCGCGTGGTGTTCAACCAAAAAGGCGGTGTTGGCAAGTCCAGCATTGCCTGCAACCTGGCGGCGGTCAGCGCCAGCGAAGGCTATCGAACCCTGTTGGTGGACCTCGATGCCCAGGCTAACTCTACCCAGTACCTCACCGGGCTGACCGGCGACGATATCCCCATGGGAATCGCCGACTTCTTCAAGCAAACCCTGTCTTCCGGGCCGTTTTCGAAGAAGAACCAGGTGGATATCTACGAAACCCCGTTCGACAACCTGCACGTCATCACCGCCACCGCGGAACTGGCCGACTTGCAGCCCAAGCTCGAGGCCAAGCACAAGATCAACAAGCTGCGAAAGCTGCTGGATGAATTGAGCGAGGACTACGACCGGATCTACCTGGATACGCCGCCGGCGCTGAACTTTTATGCCGTTTCAGCGCTGATTGCCGCTGATCGCGTGCTGATCCCCTTCGATTGCGACAGCTTCTCCCGCCAGGCGCTGTATGGCCTGTTGGCCGAGATCGAAGAATTGAAGGAAGACCACAACGAAGGGCTGGAAGTGGAAGGCATCGTGGTCAACCAGTTCCAGGCCCGGGCGAGCCTGCCGCAGCAGATTCTGGATGAATTGATTGCCGAAGGGTTGCCGGTACTGCCGGTGTACCTGACCAGTTCGGTGCGCATGCGTGAATCGCACCAGGCGAACATGCCGCTGATCCACCTGGACCCACGGCACAAGCTGACACAGCAGTTTGTGGAATTGCATAACTTGCTGGAAAACGCGTGATTTAGCAGGCAACACATCACCCATGTGGGAGCGGGCTTGCTCGCGAATGCGGTGGATCAGTCGAATTCTCTATTGACTGACTCACCGCATTCGCGAGCAAGCCCGCTCCCACATTTGGTCTTTGTTCCTACAGGGAAATCGTCGTCTTGCGCCGTTGCCTACAGTTACGCCAGAATCCGCCGGCTTGTGCGTCTGGATGGGCGTCTCTAAGGTTGCTCGGTCGCTGAATTCTCAGTGATCGGGTTTAGTAGCCCGAGTGTTTGTCGTTAAGTGCATAAGCTTCATCTTTCAGGCGCTGAGTCTGTGCTTGATGGTAGCTGTGCGTAGGGCGTCTTCGGGCGCGCCGGCTTCGACATTTCCCGGTCTACTAACCTGCGTACAGCTGCCACCCTAATTCGTTTAGTAGCGATCAGATGGCGGCTCCAATCAGGAATGTCGACCATGTTTAAAGCTACTCCAAATCCCCCGTCGTACCTTTTTACAGTCAGCCCCGGCCAAGCCACCGAAACCCTGATCCTCAATACCTACGAAACCTTCTCCTCAGTCACCACCCTCTTGCTCGACCTTTCCGACGACCTCACCGGCAAGCAGCGCGATGTCGCGTTGGCCATTCATCAATTGAGCGAATTGGGCGTATTGCTGATGGGGCAGGTGATGGGGCGGGGCGTCCCGCTACCTCAAACGCCCTGACTGCGCAGCCAGCTCATCAACTGCGGTAACGGAAACGCACCGCTCTGACGCGCCACTTCCCGGCCATTCTTGAACAGGATCAGGCTGGGAATCGAGCGAATCCCCAACTGAGCGGATAACTGCTGATTGGCCTCGCTATCGAGCTTGGCCAATCGACACTTCCCGGCCAACTGCCCGGCGGCCTGCTCAAACACCGGCGCAAACGACTTGCACGGCCCGCACCATTCGGCCCACACATCCACCAGCAACGGCAGGCCGCCCTTGATCTGGCTGGCGTAATCGCCCTGTTTCAGCTCAAAGGGTTTGCTTAACAGCACCGGTTGCTTGCAGCGCCCGCATTTAGGCGCATCGCCCAGGCGTTCATTGGGGATGCGGTTAAGATCGTTGCAGTGGGGGCAGGGGATTACTAGAGAGTCGGACATGCTGGGCTCCGTGAAAGTGGCCAATGGGTTCTATTTGGAGCCGGGAAGGGTGTTTATCAAGGTTCGACGCTAGTGACGTACGCGTTCACATTTTTGGTGGTGACTTCTATCGCGGCGTATCTAGGCTGTTGAAGGGTGCTTGGAATTGCGCCACTGGTCCGCCAAGGAATATCGCAGATTGCGATATTTTTTCGGCAAGACTAACCTTCATAGCAAGATGCGATAAGGATGTTGCATGCGAGTGATCAGCGAAAAAAGGATATGGGAAGCGAAAGAAAGATGGCCGCATTCAGCCACGGCACTGGATGAGTGGTATCGCAGAATGAAACGCAACAGTCCCGCCGACTTTGCGTCGATGAAAGGAATGTTCCCTGCAACAGACAAAGTCGGGCAGTTCCATGTGTTTGACATCGGGGGCAATAAGCTGAGGTTGATTGCCTTCGTGCATTACCAAGTACAACGAATTTATATCAAGTACCTGTTCGATCACCGTGAATATGAGCAAGGTAAATGGAAGGAGAAAATCAGATGAGCGCACTCATCAGGCAGGCTGCCGAACACTGGCAATTTGTTTCGCCATTGCTGCGCAAGCCAAGAAACGAGGCGGACTACGATACCTTGGTCAGCGCCCTCGACGAATTGCTGGACCTGATAGGCGAAGATGAATCCAGCCCGCTCATGAGCCTGGTGGATATCCTCAGTGACTGGATCGAGGCCTACGATCTCGAGCACCGGCCGATGCCCGTTGCCAGTGGCGTTGAAGTGCTACGTTCAATGATGCGAGAGCATGGCTTGACCCAAAGTGATCTCCCGGGCGTTGGTGCGCAGTCGGTTGTCTCTGAAGTACTTAGTGGCAAACGCCAGCTCAACCTGCGGCAGATTCGTTGGCTGGCGGAGCGCTTTGGGGTTTCAGTGGAGACCTTTATCTAGGTCGCGCTATGAAGAACAACTAATCTCCAAATGCTTCCCCCAATCCGGCGGCCGCTGGGCGTATCGTTCCATCCCCGGCTGCTCTTCAAACGGTTTGGTCAGCACTTCATGCAGCCGGCGCACTTCGCTGTAATCCCCAAGCTCCGCCGCCTGGATGGCGTTCTGCGCCAAATAGTTGCGCAGGATATAAAGCGGATTCACCCCATGCATCCGCTCACGTCGCTGTTCTTCTGTGCCGCTGGCGTCGCGCTCCACACGGGCTTTGTACAGGTCTGCCCACTCATCAAATCCCTTGAGGTCGACAAAGTCGTCGCGCAACCGCGCCACGGCCAACGCGGCTGATTCATCCCCCAGCCGGCGGAAGAACAGGGTGTAATCGACGCCGCTGTTCTGCATCAGTTGCAGCAGGCGCTCCACCAGTTTCTGATCGTCATCTTCGGCGGTGGTGAGGCCCAGTCGGCGGCGCATCAGGTCCAGGTAGTGGGCCTGGAACAACGGCAGATACAGCCCCAGCGTTTCCCGCAGCGCCTCGACGCTGATAAACGGCGTCAACGCCTGGGCCAGTGCGCTCAGGTTCCACTGCCCGATCGGCACCTGGTTGCTGAAGGAATAACGCCCTTCATGGTCGGAGTGGTTGCAGACGAACTGCGCGTCGAAATCGTCCAAAAATGCAAACGGCCCGAAGTCGAAGGTGATGCCGAGGATCGACATGTTGTCGGTGTTCATCACTCCATGGCAGAACCCATAGGCCTGCCACTTGGCGATCAACTCGGCATTACGCTCGACGATTTCGCGGAACATCGCCAGGTACGGCTCGGGCTGTTCCATGCATTCCGGGAAGTGCAGGGACAGCACGTGCTCCGCCAATTGCTTCTGCAATTCAGGCTTCTTGGTGTAGTAGAAATATTCGAAATGCCCAAAGCGCACGTGGCTGTGGGCCAGGCGCAGCACCATGGCGGCGCGCTCCTGTTTCTCGCGCCACACCGGCGTGGTGGAACCGATCACACACAGCGCACGATTGCTGGGAATGCCCAGCGCATGCAGTGCTTCCGACGCCAGAAACTCCCGGATCGACGAGCGCAACACCGCACGACCATCGCCCATGCGCGAGTACGGGGTTTGCCCGGCACCCTTGAGGTGCAGGTCCCAATGCTCGCCGGCCTGGTTGTACACCTCGCCCAGCAACAATCCGCGGCCATCCCCCAGTTGCGGGTTGTACGAGCCAAACTGATGCCCGGAATAGATCATCGCCCGCGGCTCGGCCTCGGCCCACAGCTTGTGCCCGCCGAACAGCTCGGCAAATACCGGCGTTTCGGCCACGCCAGGGTCGAGATCCAGCAGCGCCATGGCTGCCTCGCTCGCCACCACTAAACGCGGTTCGTCGATGGGCTCGGGCAGCACATGGGTTGAGAAGCCGTCGCCCAGGCGGGCGAAGCGGTTGTCGAAGGTCAGTTCGTCGAGGGCTTTCAACGGCCATCTCCTGAGCAGAATGTCCGACCATTCTGCTGGGGAGAGCGCGTTTAGTCGAGTTTGGCGGGCGGCGGCTCGGGCAGGTCCTGGTCCTGGGCGGGCGGCAGGATGGTCCGGTTTTCTTCTTCCACCGGCACCAGCTTGTATTCCTGGCCATGCAGGTTCTTCAGGTAAACCTCCATCTGCCGGAACGAGATGTTGATGTGGTGGTTCTTGAACTCGCGGTTGATGAAGCGGTTGACCTCATCGATCACCGGGTTGCGATCGCCCAGGTCCCGCACATGCATGCGCAGTTCGTGATCGAGGGTGCTTTCACCGAAGTTGAGGAAGTACACGTGGGGCGCCGGGTCCTTCAGCACGCGTGGGTTTTCGGCGGCGGCCTTGAGCAGCAATTCCTTCACCAGGTCCAGGTCCGAGCCGTAGTCCACGCCCAGTTTCAGGGTGACCCGGGTGATGGTGTCGGTCAGCGACCAGTTGATCAGTTGCCCGGTGATGAACGTCTTGTTCGGGACAATGATGTCCTTGCGGTCGAAGTCGGTGATGGTGGTGGCGCGGATGCGGATCTTGCTCACCGTGCCCGACAAGTTGCCGATGGTGATGGTGTCGCCGATCCGTACCGGGCGCTCGAACAGGATCATGATGCCGGAGATGAAGTTGGCGAAGATTTCCTGCATCCCGAAACCCAACCCCACCGACAGCGCGGCCACCAGCCATTGCAACTTGTCCCAGCTCACGCCGAGGGTCGACAGGGTGGAGACAAACCCGACGCCGGCAATCACATAGGACAGCAAGGTGGTGGTGGCGTAGGCGCTGCCCTGGGCCAGGTCGAGCTTGGACAGCACCAACACTTCCAGCAAGCCGGGCAGGTTGCGCGCCAGGGCGAAGGTGATGCCGATGATGATCAGGGCGCCGAGCAAGTCGCCGATGCTGATGGGCACCATGCTGATATTGGCGCCGGTGCCGCTGGTGTATTCGTAGAGGGTGACGTTGTCCAGGTAGGAAAACACCGAGATCAAGTCGGACCACACCCAGTACAACGCAGCGATAAAGCCGCCCAGCAGCGCCAGGCGAATCAGGCGCATCGACTGTTCGTTGACCTGTTCGATGTCCAGGGTCGGCTCTTCGATCACTGCTTCACCCTCACCGGCTTCCTTGGCGGCCTGGCGTTTGGCCAGGGCCCGTGCATAGGCCAGGCGCCGTGCCGCAACACCCAGGCCACGTACGAAGGTGGCTTCGATCACCAGCCAGAACATCAGCAGGTACAAGGTGTTGATCAGCCGGTCGCTGAGCTTGAGGGCGGTGTAGTAGTAGCCAAAACATACGGCGATAAACAGCGCCACCGGCAGTGCCGTAAACACCAGGCCCACGGCCTTGCGAAACAGCGAGGCTTTTTCGTGGGTCGGGCTGTTGAGCAGCAGGCGCCCGAGCAGCCACGCCATCAGTGCGTAGCAGGTCAGTACCACGCCGATGCCCAGCACATCGTCGGCCAGCGCTGCCGGCTGATGTTCGGCGATGGCCACCACGGCCACCAACGCCAGTACCACGAGCCCGAGCTTGCGTACCCAGCCCTGGAGGAATTCGACCTGGGGTTTTTCCCAGCGGAAGTGCAATTCGGCGACGCCGCCAGGCGCGAGGATCCGATACGCGGTGTAGAACACCAGCCACGCCTGGGCGATCTGCAGCAGGGCGGCGCCGAGGTTGGCGTTTTGCCCGCGGGCGTCGATCTGCAACGCATAGCCGCAGAGTGCCAGGCCCAGGGCCACCGGCATCGCCAGCGCGATATTCACCAGGATCGCCACCGGCGTGTGCCACTGGCTGTCGCGTTTGAAGTGGCCGATGTCCATATGGATTTTTTTCAGCCGGGCATACAGGTAGCTGCGACGCCACAGCAGCGCGCCGATCAACAACAGCAGGGGCAGGAACAGCAGCGGGCGCTGGGTCAGGCCGTCATACAGCTCGCTGACGCTGGAGGCCCACGGCAGGGTATTGACCTGTTTGCTCAGGTGCGCCGGTACGGTTTCCAGCCATTCGGTATCCAGCGGCTTGTTGCTGGGAATCCAGAACATCTGTTCGTCGAGGGTCGCCCGCAAGGTGGTGGCGGTGCTCAGCAGTTGTTTCTGGTTCAGTTGCAGGGTGATGGATTCGTTGAGCAGTGCGCTCAGTTCCCGGCTCAAGCGTTCCAGCAGGTCGCTGCGGGTGATCGCCAGTTCCAGCAGGGTGCGCCGCAGTTGTGGCGTCACCTGGTCGGCCGGCTGGTTGGCCAGCAAGCTGTCGACGTAGGTGCTCGGGGTGCTGATCAGTTCGCGCTGTTGATTGACCTCGAACTGGTACAGGCGAATGTTGGCGATGTCATCCGCCAGGTCGCGGTCCACGGTCAGGCGCGGGAGGGCCTGCTTCTGTTTGTAGAGGATCTTGGACAGTAGCAGGCTGCCCTTGAGCACGTTGATCTGCTCGTCCAGCGCCGAGTCGCTTTGGGTCACGCTGTCCAGTTGCTGCTTGGTTTGCAGGTTTTTCTGGGTCAGCTCGTTGAGCCGGTCAGTGCTTTTGAGCAGGTAGTCGGACAGTTTCAGGTTGGCCGCGCTTTCCGTGGCGAGCAGGCTGCTGCCACCGGCCTTCTGGGCTTCGATGGACTGCTGGGTCACGGTTTCCTGGGACTGGGCCAGGCGTTTCTGGTTGATCAGGGTTTGCAGGTCCTGGATTTCCTGCTCCAGGCGCGCGGTCTTTTCCAGCACCAGGTCGTGCTGGCTGTTGCCCAGGTCTTGCAGTTGGCTGTTGCCGGCCAGTTCCTGGCGGCGCAGGGGAATCAGCGCGTTGAGGGCGGCCAACTCGGCGTTCAGCTGGTTGCGCTGGTCACCGCTGAGGGTCTTGCCGTTGTCTTTACCGGCCTTGAGGGTCGCGTTGATCTGCTGGATGCGTGTCTGGCTGCTGCTGATTTCGGTCTGGGCGCGCTCGGGACGGGTCTGGGCCGCGATGGTCAGGCTGTTGGCGTCGGCCAGTTCCTTTTGCAGGTCGCCTTGCTGGGTGGTGCGCTGCACCAGCAGTTGTTCAAGTTGCGGCACCGGCAAGGTGGCGTAGCGCTGGGCGACCGGAATCACCTTGGTGGCCTTGAGGCGAGTCAGTTCGCGCTGGTTGTCGACGGTCTGGCGCGGCGCGTCTTCGAGCTGGCGCTTGAGGTCCACCAGGCGCTGCTGGTAGTCCTGCTGGTTGCCCAGGAAGGTGAGCGTTTGCTGCAGGATGCTTTGCAGCGCCTTCATGTCGGCGTCGGGCAGTTTGCGGTCCGGCAGCTTGTCCAGGGTTTGCTGGACGGAATCGATGCTGGGCGGGTCGGCCGCGTGTACGGTGCCGACGCAGAGAGTCAGGCCCAGCAGGGCAGTGGCGAGAAAAGTGCGCAGGGTTGTCATAGAGACCGGTCGAGCAAGGTGAAAAATAGGGGGCGTCCCGACATCGACTGGCGCGCCGTCGCCCCGCAGTTTAGAGGAAGAGTCCGGGGCCCGGGCGACTTCCTTCGGGGAATCTGACGCCGACTTTGCCGATCTTGTTCCCGTCCATGACCGCGACGGTCCAGATGGTGTTGTTCCACTCCACCTGGTCGCCGACGACCGGCGCACCGCCGACTTTCTGGGTGATGAAACGACTCAGTGGCATGTCCGGGTCGATGCCCTCGAGCTTGAGCCCGTACAGGGCCGAAACCGCGCCCAGCTGGGCGTCGCCTTCCAGGACGAAGTCACCGAAGAAGCGCAGGTCGAGGCCCCGTTGTGGTGCCTGGCTGAACAGTTTGCCGAGGGCCGGCAAGTTGTGTTCATGGCCGATTACGCATAGCAGATCGTCGACTTCGAGCACCGTACTACCCGACGGATGGAGCAGTTGCTGGCCACGAAACAGCGCGGCGATCCGCGTGCCTTCGGGCATTTTCAGCTCCCGCAGGGCGGCGCCGATGCACCATTTTTCGGCGCCCAGGCGGTAGACGAACAGCTCCCACTCGCTGGTGACGTGCACTTCCAGGGCCGCCCGGGAAATTGGCGCAGGCTCTGGCGGTACCGTCACTTTCAACAGTTTGGCGACCCACGGCAGGCTCGTACCCTGCACCAGCAAAGACACCAGCACGATAAAGAACGCCAGGTTGAAGTACAGCTGCGCGTGGGGCAGGCCGGCCATCAGCGGGAACACCGCCAGAATGATCGGTACCGCACCGCGCAGGCCGACCCAGGCGATAAAGGCTTTCTCTCGGCCATGGAAGGCCTTGAACGGCAAGAGGCCGACGATCACCGACAGCGGCCGTGCGAAGAGAATCATCCACAGCGCCAGGCCCAGGGCCGGCAGCGCGATGGGCAGCAGGTCATGGGGCGTGACCAGCAGGCCCAGCACCAGGAACATGCCGATCTGTGCCAGCCAGGCCATGCCGTCGAGCATATGCAAAATGCCGTGCCGGCTGCGCACCGGGCGGTTGCCGATCACCAGGCCGCACAGGTAAACGGCGAGGAAGCCGCTGCCGTGCAGGGCGTTGGTCAGGGCGAACACGAAAAGGCCGCCGGAAATCACCAGGATCGGGTAAAGGCCGTTGGCCAGGTTGATCCGGTTGACCATCTGCAGCATCAACCAGCCGCCGCCCAGGCCGATGATGCCGCCGATGCCAAACTCACGGATCAAGTGGCCCAGCAGGCTCCAGTGCAGGCCGGTCTGGCCGCTGGCAAGCATGTCGATCAGGGTGACGGTGAGGAACACCGCCATCGGGTCGTTGCTGCCGGATTCGATTTCCAGGCTGGCGGTGACCCGTTCGTTCAGGCCTTTGCCGCCCAGCAGCGAGAACACCGCTGCGGCGTCCGTGGAGCCGACGATGGCGCCGATCAGCAGGCCTTGAATGATGTTGAGGTTGAACAGCCAGGCGGCTGCCATGCCGGTGAGGCCGGTGGTGATCAGCACCCCGACCGTCGCCAGGGACAACGCAGGCCAGAGGGCTACACGGAAACTGGCTACCCGCGTTCGCAGTCCGCCGTCGAGCAGGATCACGGCCAGGGCGAGGTTGCCCACGAGGTAGGCAGTCGGGTAGTTGTCGAAGATGATGCCGCCGCCGTCGACGCCGGCGATCATGCCCACGGCCAGGATGATCACCAGGATCGGAATCCCCAGGCGGGACGAAAGAGAACTCACCAGAATGCTCGCACCTACCAGCAACGCGCCGATCAAGAACAGGCTGTTGATGGTCGTCGCATTCAAAGGCAGTACTCCATGAGCAGGAAAGACGAGGCGCAAACTGACCATGCAGTCTGCGTGCCAGCGATTCTAACCTGTTGAATTGCTGTGCTGTCAAAAAGGTTTTGAATGGCTGGCGCATATTCAATGTGGGAGCGGGCTTGCTCGCGAAAGCGGTGTGTCAGTCGCCTTATGCGTATCTGATCCACCGCATTCGCGAGCAAGCCCGCTCCCACATTTTTAGCCCTGCGGTATCCGTTAAAGCCTGAACCGCCCCACCATCCCGTTCAAATCCACCGCCAACCGCGACAGCTCACTGCTCGCCGCACTGGTCTGGCTGGCGCCGGTCGCCGACTGCACCGACAAGTCACGAATATTCACCAGGTTGCGATCCACTTCCCGCGCCACCTGCGCCTGCTCTTCAGCGGCACTGGCGATCACCAGGTTGCGCTCGTTGATTTCAACGATGGCGGTATTGATGGTGTCCAGCGACATCCCCGCACCCTTGGCGATGTTCAACGTCGATTCCGCCCGCTCGGTGCTGTTGCGCATCGAATCCACTGCATGCTCGGTACCGGCCTGAATGCTGCCGATCATCCGCTCGATTTCGCTGGTGGACTGTTGGGTGCGGTGGGCCAGGGCCCGCACCTCATCCGCCACCACCGCAAAACCACGCCCGGCTTCACCGGCACGCGCCGCTTCAATCGCGGCGTTCAGGGCCAGCAGGTTGGTCTGGTCAGCCAAGCCACGAATCACGTCCAGCACCTTGCCGATGTCCCGGGACTCTTCCGCCAGGTTGCCGATCAAGGTGGCAGTGGCTTGCACGTCGCTGCTCATGCGTTCAATGGCGCTGACGGTTTCCTGCACCAAATCACGTCCATCGCCCGCAGACGACGTGGCGTTCTTCGAGGCTTCGGAAGTGCTGACCGCGTTGCGGGCCACTTCTTCAACCGCGCTGGTCATCTCGTTCACCGCCGTGGCGGCCTGTTCGATTTCGTTGTTTTGCTGGGTCAGGCCACGGGCGCTTTCGTCGGTCACGGCATTCAGCTCTTCCGCGGCGGAGGCCAATTGGGTGGCCGAGCCGGAAATGCGCTGCAAGGTGTCCTTCAATTTGTCCTGCATCTTGGCCATTGCCAACAGTAGTCGGCCGGCTTCGTCGTTGCCTTCCACCTTGATCGGGCGCGTCAGGTTGCCTTCGGCGATTTCCTCGGCGGCATCCAGGGCCTGGGCGATCGGCAGGGTGATGCTGCGGGTCAGCAACCAGGCGAACAGCATGGTCAGCGCCGTGGCGAGGATCAGCAGGATCACCACCAGCTCAAACGCCATGTCGTACTGGTCGGCGGCTTGCTGGTTGGTGGCCAGCGCCATCTTGTTGTTGATGTCCAGCAGGCGGTTCAATACGGCGTTGACCTGATCCGAGTTGTTCAGCAGCTCGGTATTCAGCAGCGTGCGCAGCTCTTCAACCTGATTGGCCCGTGACAGGCTCTTCATGCGCTCTTCAATCTGATGGTACTGGGCCAGCAGACGCACGTATTCATCGTAGGCAGCACGTTCTTCGCTGCTGTCGATCAACTTCTCGTAGACCGCCTGGGCCGTACGAATCTGCTGATTGCGCACGTCAAAAGACTCAAGGGTCTTTTGCTGGACGTCAGGCTCGCGGTTGGTCAGCAGGCGATACGACAGCACCCGCAGGCGCAGGGTCAGTTGAGTGAACTCGTCCAGGGCGCGAATGCTCGGCACGCTGCTAAGGGTGATGTCTTCCGTCGCCGCACGGATCTTGCTCATCTGGTTCAGTGCGAACACACCGAGAAACAACATCAGCGCGCCAATCAACGCGAAGCCGAGAAAGGCCCGCGGCGCGATATTCATATTACGAAGAGACATGTTGTGATCCTGGGGAGAAGCGCGATCCATGCGGGGTTTGAGCGGGGTGTCCATGACCTATCGGTCATACGACTAAAGTCTTGAGGGGGTGCGCGCTTTTGTCGCAGATCGGGGCGGGCCGACGGGATTCAGGAACCAGATGCCATAAATGCAGTCACTAAGGCTCGAAAGCGTGGCCTGCCCTGTAAAATCAAGGCCCCGCGCCAGGGATAACCCTGGCATCCGAGGTGAATTTTCTTTATCGTCACCGCCCTTTGAAAAAGCCCGAGAAATCAAAATGTTAGAAGCATCCCTCAGCCAATTGGAACAACTGGTCAGCGACCTGGTACAGCAGAACCAGGATCTACTGGGCACCAACGAATCCCTCAAGGCCGAACTGGCTCGTGCCAAGGATGAAAACGACAGCTTGCAGCTGAACCTGATGGAACAGGAAGAAAAGCAGGGCGCCACCGCTGCCCGTATCCAGGCGTTGGTTGAGCGTGTGAGCGCAGGTCCTGTCGGCGCATGAATGAAGGGATAAAGGTCGTTTCGATTCTCGGTGAGGATTACTCGATCAAGGCACCGGAGGGGGAAGACAACACCCTGATGAGCGCCGTGACGATGCTCAAGGCATCCCTGGCCACCACCAAGAAAAAGTACCCGACGTTGATCGGTGACAAGCTATTGGTGCTGGCGGCGCTGAACCTGTGCGCCGAGCAGATCGAAATGCAAAAGCACCATCAGCAGGAACTCGACCGTTACCAAGAGCAAGTCAGCGCCACGGTCGAGGTGATTTCCAAGGCAATCGGAACGCCTTAGAACCACTCATCCTGCATCCCCAGGCACGTGTCATCGCGTGCCTCGAGAATCGCCAGTTCATGATGGCAGCCCGGTATTTCCCATGTCAGGAAGTACCGGGCTGCCTGGAGCTTGCCCTTATAGAAGGCGACATCGGCAGCATTGCCCCTGGCCAGCCCTTCCTCGGCGCGAATTGCCTGTTCCAGCCAGCGCCAGCCAATCACCGTATGCCCGAACACCTTCAGGTACAGCGCCGAATTCGCCAGGCTGCTGTTGACCTTGCCCTGGGCGAGATCCGTCAACAGGCCGAGGGTGACTTCTTGCAGGCGCGCCACCAGTTGTTCCAGCGGTTCCCGCAAGGCATTCAGCGACGGATACTCCTGTGCCCGTGCGCCGGTCTCGGCGATCAGGCGGATCAGTTGCTTCAAGCCCGCACCGCCGTTCTGCGCCAGTTTGCGCCCGAGCAAGTCCAGCGACTGAATTCCGTGGGTGCCTTCATGGATCGGGTTCAGGCGGTTGTCGCGGTAGTACTGTTCCACCGGGTATTCGCGGGTGTAGCCGTGGCCGCCGAGGATCTGGATCGCCAGTTCGTTGGCCTTCAGGCAAAACTCCGATGGCCAGGATTTGACGATCGGCGTCAGCAGGTCCAGCAGTTCGTGGGCCTGTTTGCGCGCAGCTTCGGTTTCCAGGGTGGTGGTGTCGTCGAACAGGCGCGCGGCGTACAAGCCAAGGTCGAAGGCGCCTTCCACGTAGGCTTTTTGGGTCAACAGCATGCGTTTGATATCGGCGTGCTGGATGATCGACACCGGCGCGGTGTTGGGATCCTTGCTGTCGGGCAAGCGGCCTTGCGGACGTTCACGGGCATATTCCAGGGAATACAGGTAGCCGGCGTAACCCAGCATCACCGCGCCCATGCCCACGCCGATCCGCGCTTCGTTCATCATCTGGAACATGCAACTCAGGCCCTGATGCGGCTGGCCCACCAGGTAGCCGACGCACTCGCCGTTATCGCCGAAATTCAACGCGGTCGAGGTGGTGCCACGCCAGCCCATCTTGTGAAACAGCCCGGCCAGCAGCACATCGTTGCGCTTGCCCAGGCTGCCGTCGTCGTTGACCAGGAACTTGGGCACGATAAACAGCGAAATGCCCTTCACCCCGGCAGGTGCGTCCGGCAGCTTGGCCAGCACCATGTGCACGATGTTCTCCGACAGCGGGTGATCGCCGCCGGAGATGAAGATCTTGTTGCCCTTGAGGCGATAGCTGCCATCAGCCGCCGGCTCTGCGCGGGTACGAATATCCGACAGCGATGAGCCCGCATGGGGCTCGGTCAGCGCCATGGTGCCAAAGAAGCGGCCTTCGATCATCGGTTGCAGGAAGCGTTGCTTCTGCTCCTCGGTGCCGAAGCTCTCGATCAGGTTGGCGGCGCCCATGGTCAGGAACGGGTAGGACGTAGATGCGGCGTTGGCCGACTGGAAGTGGGCGAAACACGCCTGGGAGAGCAGGGTGGGCAGTTGCATGCCACCGGCTTCGAAGCTGCGGGCGGCGTTGAGAAAACCGGCTTCGAGGAAGGCATCTACCGCCGGTTTCACCTCGGGAATCAGAATCGCCTGACCGTTTTCGTAGCGGGGCTCGTTCTCGTCGCCCTTGCGGTTATGCGGGGCGAAGAACTTCTCGGCAATGCTGCGGGCGGTGCCGATGGCGGCGTCGAAGGTTTCACGGTTGTGTTCGGCAAACCGCTCGCGCTGGGTCAGGCCCTCGGCATCGAGGACTTCGTACAGCTCGAAAGCCAGATTGCGGGAACTGAGCAGCGTCTCGGACATGGCGGCTTACCTGTGTGGGAATGGGCCTGAGTCTAAGTGCGCAAATAGAGGCTGGATAGCAAGATTGATCTGGGTGATGGAGGAGCAAAACAACAGCGGTGAGTTGCAAACACGGTCAGTGTGGGAGCGGGCTTGCTCGCGAATGCGGTGGATCAGTCAGTACATCTGGCGACTGACACTGCGCATTCGCGAGCAAGCCCGCTCCCACATTTTGACCGCGTTTCGTCAGTTAGCCGATAGTCATCAGGCTGGCATTACCACCCGCAGCAGCAGTGTTGACGCTCAACGCCCGTTCGATCACCAGGCGCTCCAGGGCAATCCCGGTTTCGCCCGAAGACAAACCGTGAACCCCGACAATCGCCCCGCCACGCTTGGCCACTTGCTGGCAAACCCCGCGCAGTTGGTCGGAATCACCGTGATGCAGCACGGCATCAAACACGGTTTCATCCTTGGTCCAGTCAGCCACCCGCGTGATCTTCGCCTGAATATCCTTCGGCAAGCGTGCGAACACGGCCTTGGTCAATTCAGTTTCCGGCCATACCGCCGAGCCGCCGACTGCCAGCACGGCCGCCAGTTGCGTCAGCAGGTCGCCTTCCACTTCCGCCAGGCACAACACGTGCTCGCGGGGCAGGATGGCATAGCTGTTGCGCTCGCCGGTCGGGCCGGCCAGTTGGCGGGTGATACCGCTTTGGGATTGCGCGGCGAACTGCACGCACAGGGCGCTCAAGTCGCTCAGCTTGTTGCTGTCGGCCCAGGCTTTCAGGGCGGTCAGCGGCTTGCTCATGGCCTCCCGCAGGCGAACATCCGGTGCGGCCAGTGCATCACCACGAACGAAGGATTGCTCGATGGCGTCCGTAGGACGGGTCGACAGCAGACGGTACAGATACAGCGGGCCGCCAGCTTTCGGGCCAGTGCCCGACAAGCCTTCGCCACCGAACGGCTGCACGCCGACCACGGCACCCACGATGTTGCGGTTAACGTAGACGTTACCGGCATGGACGTTGTCGATCACCTTGGCGATGGTCTCGTCGATGCGGGTGTGCACGCCCAGGGTCAGGCCATAGCCGGAGGCATTGATCTGGCCGATAAGCTGGTCGATCTCTTTGCGCTTGTAGCGCACCACGTGCAGCACCGGGCCGAAGATCTCCCGTTGCAGTTCGTCGAAGCTTTCCAGTTCGATCAGGGTTGGCATCACGAAGGTGCCGCGCTTGATCTCTTCGCTATCGGCAATGGCGACCTGGTAAACGTTGCGGCCTTTGTCGCGCATGGCCTGGATATGTTTCTCGATGCCAGCCTTGGCTTCGGCGTCGATCACCGGGCCGATATCCACCGACAGGCGCTCCGGGTTGCCGAGGCGGCATTCAGCCATGGCACCTTTAAGCATTTCGATGACGCGGTCAGCGGAATCTTCCTGCAAGCACAGTACGCGCAGGGCCGAGCAACGTTGGCCGGCACTGTCGAAGGCCGAGGACACTACGTCGATCACCACTTGTTCGGTGAGCGCCGAGGAGTCGACGATCATTGCGTTCTGGCCACCGGTTTCGGCGATCAGCGGAATCGGACGACCCTGTGCATCCAGACGGCCGGCGACACTGCGTTGCAGCAAGCGCGCAACCTCGGTGGAACCGGTGAACATCACGCCCTTGACGCGATCATCACCCACCAGGCGCGCACCGACGGTTTCGCCCTGGCCCGGCAGCAGTTGCAGCACGCCTTCCGGAATCCCGGCTTCCAGCAGCAGGCGCACGGCTTGTGCGGCCACCAGCGGCGTTTGTTCGGCAGGCTTGGCCAGTACCGGGTTGCCGGCGGCCAGCGCAGCGGCGACCTGGCCACTGAAGATCGCCAGCGGGAAGTTCCACGGGCTGATGCACACCACGGGGCCCAGCGGGCGGTGAGCGTCGTTGGTGAAATCGTTGCGAGCCTGCACCGCGTAGTAACGCAGGAAGTCCACGGCTTCACGCACTTCGGCGATGGCGTTGGCGAAGGTCTTGCCGGCTTCGCGGGCCAGCAGGCCCATCAGCGGCTGGATCTCGCCTTCCATCAGGTCGGCGGCACGTTCCAGGATCGCGGCGCGTTCGGCGGGCGGGGTGGCCTGCCAGATTGGCGCAGCGTTCAGGGCACACTGGATGGCGTTGTCGACGTCTTCGACAGTTGCTTCCTGTACGTGGCCGACCACGTCACGCAGGTCAGAGGGGTTCAGCACCGGCACAGCGGCTTCATTGCTGGAAGCGCAACCGAGCATCGGCGCGGCTTTCCAGTTGTTATGCGCGGTAGCCAGCAAGGCGCAGGACAGCGACGCCAGGCGGTGTTCGTTGGCCAGGTCGATACCGGCGGAGTTGGCGCGCTCGGCACCATACAGGTCACGCGGCAGCGGGATACGCGGGTGCGGCAGGCCGAAGCCGCCTTCCAGCGTCGCCATCTGCTCGATGCTGGCCACTGGATCGGCCACCAGCTCCTGGATCGAGATGGATTGGTCGGCAATACGGTTGACAAACGAGGTGTTGGCGCCGTTTTCCAGCAGGCGACGCACCAGGTAAGCCAGCAGTGTTTCGTGGGTGCCGACGGGTGCGTACACGCGGCACGGACGGTTCAGCTTGCCTTCGGAGACCTTGCCTACAACCTGCTCGTACAGAGGCTCGCCCATGCCGTGCAGGCATTGGAACTCGTACTGGCCGGGGTAATAGTTCTGACCGGCAATATGGTAAATCGCCGACAAGGTGTGAGCGTTGTGGGTGGCGAACTGCGGGTAGATAACTTCCGGTACCGAAAGCAGTTTGCGTGCGCAGGCAATGTAGGAAACGTCGGTGTACACCTTGCGGGTGTACACCGGATAGCCTTCCAGGCCTTCGACCTGGGCGCGCTTGATTTCGCTGTCCCAGTACGCGCCTTTTACCAGGCGGATCATCAGGCGGTGGCGGCTGCGGCGTGCCAGGTCGATCACGTAGTCGATCACATACGGGCAACGCTTCTGGTAAGCCTGGATCACAAAACCGATACCGTTCCAGCCGGTCAGTTGCGGCTCGAAGCACAGGCGTTCCAGCAGGTCGAGGGACAGCTCCAGGCGATCGGCTTCTTCGGCGTCGATGTTCAAACCGATATCGTATTGCTTGGCCAGCAGGGTCAGCGACAGCAGGCGCGGGTACAACTCGTCCATCACGCGCTCGTACTGCGCACGGCTGTAACGCGGGTGCAGGGCCGAGAGCTTGATGGAAATGCCCGGGCCTTCATAAATCCCGCGACCGTGGGACGCCTTGCCGATCGAGTGGATGGCTTGTTCGTACGAGGCCAGGTATTTCTGGGCGTCATGTTCGGTAAGTGCGGCTTCACCGAGCATGTCGTAGGAATAGCGGAAGCCCTTGGCTTCGAACTTGCTCGCATTGGCCAGGGCTTCGGCGATGGTTTCACCGGTGACGAACTGCTCGCCCATCAGGCGCATGGCCATGTCGACGCCCTTGCGGATCATCGGCTCGCCGCTCTTGCCGATGATGCGGCTCAGGGACGAGGTCAGGCCGGCTTCGTTGTGGGTGGCGACCAGTTTGCCGGTCAGCAACAGGCCCCAGGTGGCGGCGTTGACGAACAGCGACGGGCTGTTGCCCAGGTGCGGGTGCCAGTTGCCGGTGCTGATCTTGTCGCGGATCAGTGCGTCGCGGGTGCCCTTGTCCGGGATGCGCAGCAGCGCTTCGGCGAGGCACATCAGCGCTACGCCTTCCTGGGACGACAGGGAGAATTCCTGCAGCAGGCCCTGGACGATGCCTGCACGGCCGCCGGCGCTTTTCTGGTTGCGCAGTTTCTCGGCGATCGAAGAGGCGAGCTTGTTGGTGGCCTCGGCCATTGCCGCGGGCAGGCGAGCCTGCTCGATCAGCATCGGCACCACTTCCGGCTCCGGGCGACGGTAGGCGGCGGTGATCGAGGCGCGCAGTACGGATTGCGGCAGGATGCTTTCGGCAAATTCCAGAAAGCACTGGTGGGCGTGGTCGGTCTGGACCTCGCCGGCTTCTTCCGCGTCCTTGCTGCCCAGGCCGTTGAGCTCGGCCAGGGTTGCACCACCCTCGAGTTTCTCCAGGTAATTGAAAATCGCCTGCTTGATCAGCCAGTGCGGCGTGCGATCAATGGAGGTCGCGGCCGCCTTCAGGCGCTCGCGGGTCGGGTCGTCAAGTTTGACCCCAAGGGTGGTCGTAGCCATCTTTTTATCCTCATGGGTGCCACTACTGCGTGGCATCAGCTGGCGGCAAGATTAGCTTTGCGCCGAGAGAGGTGCAACCGGGTGCAACCCTTTTTATCCATGAATTTTTTGATGCTGATCGGGAAAAATTATCGCCGCAGCCGAATCGGCTGCGCCTTGGTGCATTTGCTTATGACTTTGGCTGCTCTTGCTCCGAAAAGGAGCAAAAACACGGTGTTTTCCACAAAAAACATCGAGGTGCAACTTATTCTCAAGAAACTGGTTGCACCTTATTTGCTTTGTTGAATAGCATTCGCGCCCAAGGTGCAACCTCTTACTGACGGTTCATCGGCTGATGGCTTTCCTGGGGAAACGTCAGTCATAAATGCGCGGCGCCAGGCTTCGTCTATCCACTAGCAAAGTGGATGGCCGTCCGGACAGACCGCCGCTACATAAAAACAAAGCCAGGGCGTAACTCAATGAGCGTAAGTAATCCTACCCTGATCACATTTGTGATCTATATCGCTGCCATGGTGCTGATCGGCTTCATGGCCTATCGCTCCACCAACAACCTTTCCGACTACATCCTCGGCGGTCGCAGCCTCGGCAGCGTGGTTACCGCGCTTTCGGCCGGTGCCTCGGACATGAGCGGCTGGTTGCTGATGGGCTTGCCCGGCGCGATCTACATGTCTGGCCTGTCGGAAAGCTGGATTGCCATCGGCCTGATCGTCGGTGCCTACCTGAACTGGCTGTTTGTAGCCGGCCGCCTGCGGGTGCAGACCGAGCACAACGGCGACGCCCTGACCCTGCCGGATTACTTCTCCAGCCGTTTCGAAGATAAAAGCGGCCTGCTGCGAATCATCTCTGCGGTGGTGATCCTGGTGTTCTTCACCATCTACTGCGCTTCCGGCATCGTGGCTGGCGCCCGTCTGTTTGAAAGCACCTTCGGCATGTCCTACGAGACCGCGCTGTGGGCCGGTGCTGCCGCAACCATTGCCTACACCTTCGTCGGTGGTTTCCTGGCCGTGAGCTGGACCGACACCGTGCAAGCCACGCTGATGATCTTCGCCTTGTTGCTGACCCCGATCATCGTGCTGCTGGCCACCGGTGGCGTCGACACCACCTTCCTGGCGATCGAAGCGCAGAACCCTGACAACTTCAACATGCTGAAAAACACCACCTTCATCGGCATCATTTCGCTGATGGGCTGGGGCCTGGGTTACTTCGGCCAGCCGCACATCCTCGCGCGTTTCATGGCGGCGGATTCGGTGAAATCGATTGCCAATGCCCGTCGTATCTCCATGACCTGGATGATCCTGTGCCTGGGCGGCACCGTGGCGGTGGGCTTCTTCGGTATCGCCTACTTCTCGGCGCACCCGGAAGTCGCCGGTCCCGTGACCGAGAACCACGAGCGTGTGTTCATCGAGTTGGCCAAGCTGCTCTTCAACCCATGGATTGCCGGTGTGCTGCTGTCGGCCATCCTGGCGGCGGTAATGAGCACCCTGAGCTGCCAGTTGCTGGTGTGCTCCAGTGCCCTCACCGAAGACTTCTACAAAACCTTCCTGCGTAAAAACGCCTCCCAGGTCGAGCTGGTATGGGTCGGTCGCGCCATGGTGCTGTTGGTGGCGCTGATTGCCATCGCCATGGCCGCCAACCCGGAAAACCGCGTACTGGGCCTGGTGAGTTACGCCTGGGCCGGTTTCGGTGCTGCGTTCGGTCCTGTGGTACTGATCTCCGTACTGTGGAAAGGCATGACGCGTAATGGCGCATTGGCCGGCATCCTGGTGGGTGCGATCACCGTGATCGTGTGGAAGCACTTCAGCCTGTTTGGCCTGTACGAAATCATCCCGGGCTTCATCTTCGCCAGCCTGGCGATCTACTTCGTGAGCAAGCTGGGCGCTCCGACGGCTGGCATGCTTCAGCGGTTTGACGCAGCCGAGGCGGATTACAACCTCAACAAGTAATCGGCGGGGGCTTGAATGCCCGCTGAAGTGAAAACGGCCCGCATCTTTTGGATGACGGGCCGTTTTTTTTGCCTTCCAGATCTCGCAGTGTTGTTTTCACAGGTTCAGATGATCACTGAAGTAAACGGCCAATGTAAGCGCTCGCCTGGTGGCTGTGAGCGTTGAATGTGAGGCGGTTTTTATACTTTGGGAAAAGGGCTACAAACTACCGTCAGCTATCTGACAGTAGTTTGTGAAAGGGCATCCACCGATTTTGAATTCGTGGTTTTTCAGTCGTGGTCAGTGTCCGGCTGGTTGAGAAAAATCAGCACACCCAGGATCGCCATATAGAACTTGAACGCCGCTTCCTGGCCGTTCCACTGATGGGATTGCCACATCAGGAACCACTCGCCGCCGATCACCATAAAGCCGAAGAACCACACCACGAAACCCAGGGTCAGCCCGACGATTGCGCTTTTCTTGGCGCGATTGAAGTCGATACCTGTGGCACGACGAGCCCGCCACAAGGCCAGTGCTCCACGCGCCAGCAGCACGGCCGTCAGTGCTTCACCGGCGATGATCAGCCAATATGCACCGTGCCACAGCCATGGGGTGGTGATGGCGCGATACATCGCGGCGTTGCCGGGGAAGGTGGTGTCCATGCTCAGCACATGTTTGACGAAGGCAAAGTTGGAGCCGTAGTCGGTGATGTTGCTGAAGGCCACGAGTGTGGCGAAGGCTGCCAGGGCAAGGGTCAGGACGATTTTTGCGTAGCGGGTGGCCATGTTTTTTCCATTGTCATGGGGCGACGGGGGACGAATAAGCTAGCACGCTGGTGGTAGGGCTTCGATGCCTGATACATGAAGATTAAAGCGCCTGCGATGTAGGGATTTACTGATTTGCCTGCAGCGCACTCAGCTCGGCAAACAGCTGGTGCAGAATCGGCCACCCACTACTCGCAGAGAAACACCGGATGTTCGCTCCTGCCAATCAAAGTGCCTTTAGCCTGACCCTCGACGGTGTGCCAAGTGTTCTCAAGGTACGTGAGTTCACTGGCGATGAATTCATCAGCCTGCCCTATCGTTTTGACCTTGAACTGGTCAGCGAGCAACCCGACCTTGACCTGGAAAGCTTGATGCATCGCCAGGCGTTCCTGGGGTTTGATGCGCATGGCCATGGTATTCATGGCCAGGTTTATCGGGTGGCACAAGGCGACTCGGGCAAGCGCCTGACGCGTTATCAGATCACGCTGGTTCCGCGGTTGGCTTATCTTGAGCACAGCGCTCACCAGCGGATTTTCCAGAACCGGACGGTGCCGCAGATCATTGCACTGGTGCTGGAAGGGCAGGGTATCCAGGCGGATGCCTTCTCGTTTCAACTGAGCGGGGTGTACCCCGAGCGTGAGTACTGCGTTCAGTTTGGCGAAACCGATCTGGCGTTCATCCAGCGCTTGTGCGCCGAGTCGGGCATTCACTACCACTTCCAGCATCACCCCGAGCGCCACCTTTTGGTGTTCGGCGATGACCAGAGCGTGTTCGCCCAGCCTGAGCAAGCCACTCAATACGCGGCGGGTTCGGGGATGGTTGCCGACACGCCGGTGATCAAGCGTTTTACCCTGCGGTTGAAGACCCGTACCACCGATGTGAATCTGCGGGACTACGACTTCAGAAAGCCACGCCTGAGCTTGGAAAGCACGGTGTCCGGCGGCCAGCGTCCCATGCTGGAGGAACAGTGTTATCCCGGGAATTTTACGGATCGCGCTCAGGGTAAATACCTGGCGCAACGTAGGTTGGAGCGCCATCGCGGTGACTTTCGCCAGGCCAGTGGCCATAGCGACCAGCCGTCCCTGGTCAGCGGGCGGTTCCTGAGGATGGAAGGGCATCCTCGCCAGGAATGGAATGATTTGTGGCTGGTCACCCAGGTGACGCATGCAGGGCGCCAGCCTCAGGTGCTGGAGGAGTCGACCATCGACGCCTCAGGTGATGAATCGGCTCAGGGCTACAGCAATCACTTTGTCGTAACGCCATGGGAGGTGCCGTTTCGAACACCGCTGCTGGTATCGCGACCGCCGGTGTCTGGCTATCAAAACGCCGTGGTTACAGGGCCGGCAGGCAGCGAGATCCATTGTGACGAGTATGGCCGGGTCAAGGTGCAGATGGCCTGGGATCGCGCCGGGGAGCACGACGAACATTCCAGTTGCTGGCTGCGGGTGGCCAGTGGCTGGGCCCATGAGCACTACGGCTCGGTGTTGATCCCGCGGGTGGGCATGGAGGTGCTGGTGGGTTTCGTCGACGGCGACGCCGACACGCCGCTGGTGGTCGGTTGCCTGGCCAATGCCGCCACGCCGGTGCCGCTGGACCTGCCAGCCGACAAGACCCGCAGCATCTTCCGTAGCCAGACCAGCCCCGGCGGCGGTGGCTACAACGAGCTGCGCATCGAGGACCGCAAGGGTGCCGAGGAAATCTACCTGCGCGCCCAGCGCAACTGGACCCAGCATGTACTGCACGACCAGCACGTGCAGGTCGACAACCGGCGCGACGTGATCGTCAAAGGCCTTGATCGTCACGAGCTTCAGGGCGAAGAACAGCGCACCACCCACGGCAACCGCCTGACCGAACTCAAGCAGGACGATCACCTGATGGTCGCGGGCTCCCAGCAGGTACGTGCCGGGTTGACCATTCACATCGGTGCCGGGCAAAACGTCGTTATTGATGCGGGTGCCAGCGTGACCCTCCAGGCCGGTGGGCAGTGGATCAACGTTTCGGCGGGCGGGATTTTCAGCAGCACGCAAATCCAGCTTGGCGGCTCCCCGGCACCGGCGGGAGCGCCGCTGACGCCGGGGCTGCAGGAAAAGTTGCTGGCGGTAATACCTGCACCGTTGAGTGCCGTCCAGGTGTTAAGCCTGAAGCGCAGCGCACCCTTTTGCGAAGAGTGCGAGCGCTGCAGGAATGGCGTGTGCAATACGCCCCTGCATCGCAATACATCACTGCCCGCGGGTGCGCCATGATTTCTCCCGGGCAGTGGCTTGAGGCTGCGCCGTTGCAGGCGGGCGAGCAGTTGTTTGCGGTGATGGGCAATGCCAGCGACTGCAAGCCGCTCGATGCGTGGCGGCGTACCGACGGACGTGCACTTAGCCCCATCTGGGCGGGCAGCGAGTATGCAGCGTGGGAGGAGGTCATGCCCTACGTCGCGGTGGTCGCCGTGGACAGCGCTTTTCTGAAATGGGCCGCCGAATGCGAAGGTATCGACTGGGGTTGGCTGGCGGTGTCGTCCTGTTCCTTGCACACCGTCGTCGAGCATCTGCGCAGCCTGACCAAGGTACTGTTGCCGGAAGGGCCGGCGGTGTTCTTTCGCTTCTGGGACGGTGCTTATGCCCTGCCTGTGTTGCAGGCGCTGGGGCCACAGGCAAAGGAGTTGCTCCCGGTGTTCAGTCGCTACTGGATCAATGGTCGCCAGCATGAGGTAGCGGTTACAGCGGCGGGAGCGGCGAAGCCCGGCCCATGGTGGCAAGTGCCGCCGCATGTTCTCCAGCACCTGGGTGAGCAATCGAGCGTTACGCAGGTGGACAACCTGTTGCAATGGCTGGAAGAACAGCGCCCGGACCTGTACAGCGCCTTTGTGCCGGCGACCTTGAAGCACAAGGTCGCCTGGTTCGTGCGCCGGCCGGATGTCAGCCATCAGGCGCTGGCCGCCTGGCTGGCCTCAGAGCTGGGTTGAGGTCAGCGACTGCTGCAGGTCCTCGATCAGGTCTTCAATGGCCTCGATGCCCACCGACAGGCGAATCATCTCCGGCTTCACCCCGGCCTTCGCCTGCTCCTGTTCATTCATCTGGCGATGGGTGGTGGACGCCGGGTGGCAGGCCAGGGACTTGGCATCGCCAATGTTCACCAGGCGCTTGAAGATCTGCAGCGAATCGTAGAAACGCACGCCTGCCTCATAACCACCCTTCAGGCCGAAGGACAGAATCGCCGACGGTTTGCCCTGCATGTATTTCTGCGCCAGGTGATGGTGGGGGTGATCCGGCAGGCCGGCGTAGCTGACCCACTCCACCAGTGCGTGGTCTTGCAGGAAGTGGGCAATCTTCAAGGCGTTTTCGGTGTGGCGCTCCATGCGCAGGGCCAGGGTTTCCAGGCCTTGCAGCAGCAGGAATGCATTCATCGGCGCCAGGGCCGCGCCGGTGTTGCGCAGCGGCACGGTACGGGCGCGGGCAATGAACGCCGCCGGGCCGAATTTTTCGGTATAGACCACACCGTGATAGGCCGGCTCCGGCTGGTTGAGGCCGGGGAATTTCTCCGGGTACTGGGTCCAGGGAAAGGTGCCGCTGTCGACGATCACGCCACCCAGCGAGTTGCCGTGGCCGCCCACGTATTTGGTCACCGAATGCACGACGATGTCCGCGCCGAACTGGATCGGCTTGCACAGGATTGGCGTGGCCACGGTGTTGTCCACCATCAGCGGCACGCCACGGGCGTGGGCGACGTTGGCCAGGGCTTCGATATCGATGATATTGCCTGCCGGGTTGCCGATGCTCTCGCAGTACACCAGTTTGGTGTTGTCATCGATCAGCTCGGCGATGGCTTCGGCGCAGTCGTCACGGGCGAAGCGCACGTCAACACCGAAGCTCGGCAGCAAGTGGGCGAACAGGGTGTAGGTGCCACCGTACAGTTGCGGGGTGGTGACGATGTTGTCACCGGCACGGGTCAGGGTCTGGATCGCGTAGTGGATCGCCGCGCTGCCGGCCGACACCGCCAGGGCCGCGATGCCGCCTTCCAGCGCCGCGATGCGTTGCTCCAGCACGTCGTTGGTGGGGTTCATGATGCGCGTGTAGATATTGCCGGGCACGTCGAGGTTGAACAGGTCGGCGCCGTGCTGGGCGTTATCGAATTCGAAAGCGACGTTCTGGTAGATCGGCACGGCGACGGCCTTGGTAGTCGGGTCCGACTTGAAGCCATGGTGCAAAGCGATGGTGGCGTCTTTCATGAGTTGTTATGACCTCCATGGATAATTGCTCGCCACAATAAATCCGCTTTCGCACCGCCAATTAGACTATTTTCGGCAGCGCCCCTGTGTTTGCGGCATAAGCGCCACCTGACGCGCAGCCCTGCACCTTTGCCTGCGTAAAAGGTAAACTTCGCCCCCTGCGCAGGAGCAACCATGAATTATCGTCACGCCTATCACGCCGGCAACCACGCCGATGTCTTCAAACACCTGACCTTGACCCGCCTCATCGCCCTGATGTCGCGCAAGGAGCAGCCGTTTGCCTATCTCGACACCCACGCCGGCATTGGTCTGTACGACCTGCAGGGCGACCAGGCGAACCGTACCGGTGAATACCTGGAAGGCATCGCCCGCCTGTGGGGCCAGGCCGACCTGCCGCCGCTGACCGCCGATTACATGCGTGTGCTGCACGAGATGAACCCGGATGGCGAATTGCGCTACTACCCGGGTTCGCCGGAGCTGGCGCGACGCCTGACTCGTCCTCAGGACCGCGTGCTGCTCAACGAAAAGCACCCGGAAGACGGCCTGCTGCTCAAGGACAACATGAAGGGTGATCGTCGGGTGAAAGTCCACCTTGGCGAAGGTTGGCACGTGCCACGGGCATTGCTGCCGGTGCCGGAAAAGCGTGCGTTGATGTTGATAGACCCGCCGTTCGAGAAGCTCGACGAGATGCAGCGCTGCGCCGCGTCCCTCAAGGAAGCCGTGAGCCGGATGCGCCAGACGGTGGCTGCGATCTGGTACCCGGTGAAGGACCAGCGCATGCTGCGCCGCTTCTACCAGGACCTGGCCGGTACCGGTGCGCCGAAGTTGCTGCGGGTGGAATTGCTGGTGCATCCGCTGGACACGCCCAACACCCTGACCGGTTCGGGTCTGGCGATTGCCAATCCGCCGTGGGGGCTGGAGGAGGAGTTGCGTGAGCTGCTGCCGTGGTTGTCCAAGCAGCTTGGGCAAACCCAGGGTGGCTGGCAGATGGATTGGCTTATCGCCGAGTAAGCCAATCGCAAGGTATTGAAGACCCAATGTGGGAGCGGGCTTGCTCGCGAAAGCGGTGTATCAGAAACACATTCAGTGACTGACACTCCGCTTTCGCGAGCAAGCCCGCTCCCACATTTTTATCGGTGTCGCTCTTAGATCGGGCAGGTCACGCCGGTGCCGCCTATTCCGCAGTAACCCTGCGGATTCTTCGCCAGGTACTGCTGGTGGTACGCCTCGGCGAAATACACCGTCGGCGCTTCTTCGATTTCGGTGGTGATGGTGCCCAGGCCCGCCTTGGTCAATTCCGCCTGATAAGCCTCTGCGCTGGCCTTCGCCGCCTCCAGGTGCTCCGGCTTGACCGCGTAGATCACCGAACGATACTGGCTGCCGATGTCATTGCCCTGGCGCATGCCCTGGGTCGGGTTGTGCAGTTCCCAGAACATTTTCAGCAGCTCTTCGTAGCTGATCTTGTCCTGGTCAAACACCACCAACACCACTTCGCTGTGGCCGGTCAGGCCTGAGCAGACTTCTTCATACGTCGGGTTCGGCGTGTAGCCGCCGGCATAACCCACTACCGTGCTGACCACACCGTCACGCTGCCAGAAACGACGCTCTGCACCCCAGAAGCAACCCAGGCCGAAGATCGCAAACTCTACGTTGTCGACAAACGGGCCCAGCAGCGGGTTGCCGTTGACGAAGTGCGTCTCGGGCAGCGACATCGGGGTTTCACGGCCAGGCAAAGCTTGTTCTTGAGTGGGAAGCACGTTTTTATTCACCAGGATTTCCGAGCGCAAGACCATGATCAGTCCTCTCAGTCAGATTGAGTTACAAGTAAGAATTCAGACTGCCAGTGTGCCCGAGTGTTACCGCGCTGTCAGGCGATTGGCCCGCGAGGATAGCGTTTAAGCATCGTCAGCAGCTCGGCCCCCGGGATTGGCCGGTCGAACAGGTAGCCCTGGCCGACGTCGCAACGGTGGCGGCGCAGGAACGCCAGCTGCTCGGCAGTCTCGATGCCTTCGGCCACCACCTTGAGCTTGAGGTTGTGGGCCATGGCGATCACCGCCGAGGTGATTTCCATGTCGTCCTGGTTGTCCGGGATTTCATGGATGAAGCTGCGATCAATCTTGATGATGTCGATCGGGAATTTTTTCAGATAGCTCAGCGACGAGTAACCGGTACCGAAGTCATCCATCGCCAGGGTCAAGCCGAAACTCTTCAGTTGGTCCAGTTGCAGGCGCGTGTCTTCGGTGGCTTCCAGCAGCAGGCCTTCGGTCAACTCCAGTTCCAGCAGGTTGGCCGGCAACTGTTCTTCCTTGAGGATCGTGGCAATCGAGGCCACCAGGTCCAGGTCGGAAAACTGCTTGGGCGACAGGTTGATCGCCACTTGCAGGTTGCCCATGCCGGCGGCGGTCAGCTGTCGGCTCATGCGGCAGGCCTGGCGGGCGATCCATTTGCCGATGGGGATGATCAGCCCGGTCTCTTCCGCCACGCTGATGAATTGATCGGGGCGGATCATGCCCTTTTCCGGATGGTTCCAGCGTAACAACGCTTCCATCCCCAGCAGACGACCGCTGCGCAGGCACAGCTTGGGCTGGTAGAACACGTCCAGTTCGTTCTGGGTCAGGGCGCGGCGCAGGTTGTTTTCCACGAACAGTTTGTAGCTGGCTTCGGCATTCAGCGCTTCGGTAAATACCTGCACCTGGTGCTTGCCGTTGGCCTTGGCCTTGTGCAGCGCCAGGCCGGCGTTGCGCATCAGGGTCTGCGGGTCGCGGCCATGCAGCGGCGCGCAGGCGAGGCCCACGGAGCCGGTGACGCTGATCAGCTGGTTGTCGACGAACATCGGCTTGTCGAGGGTCGCCAGCAACTGGCTGGCGACCTGCTGGCCGGTTTCAAGGTCGGTATCGTCCAGCAGCACGGCAAATTCGTTACTGGCAAATCGCGCCAGGCTGCCACTGGCGGTCAGGCTGTTGCGCAGGCGCCGGGCCAGGCTGATCAGCAGCTTGTCGCCGGTCTGGTGGCCGAGGCTGTCGTTGATCCGCTTGAAGTTGTCGATGTCCACCAGCAGCAGGCTGATGGGGCTGTCGCTGTCCCGGGCAAAGCGTTCGTCCAGGTTGCGGATGAACGCCGGGCGGTTGCCCAGGTTGGTCAGGTTGTCGGTGTAGGCCAGCCGCTCGATGCGCTGCTGGGCCAGCTTGGTCTGGGTGATGTCTTCGTAGATGCCGATGTAATGGGTCAACTCACGGTTATCGCCATAAACCTTGGAGATCGACAACTGGCCCCAGTAGGGTTCGAGGTTCTTGCGCCTGCTCTTGAACTCGCCTTGCCAACTGTTGCTCTTGGCCAGGCTTGAAGGCGCGTCGAACAGCAGCTCGCTTAGGTTCTCCAGCGCCGGCAGTTCCGACAGTTGGTGGCCGTGGACTTCATCGGTGCTGTACTGGGTGATCGCGGTAAAGCTTGGGTTGACGTATTCCACCACGCCGTCGCAATTGACCAGCAGGAACGCATTGGCGCTTTGTTCCACGGCTCGCTGGAACAAGTGCAGGGCACTGGTGGCGGTGCGGCGGTTGTGGTTGTTGATCACCTGGGCGAACTGGTCGGCCAGCTCGCCGGCAAAGGCGATCTCGTCGGACTGCCAGACGCGGGTGCTGCCACTTTGCTCCAGGCACAACACGCCGACCACATTGCCATCGACGCGGATGCTGGCGTCGAGCATGGCGTGGGTATCCCGCGGGCGCAGGCTCTCGGCCATTTCACGCGTGCGTGGGTCGCGCATGGCGTTGGTGGCGTCGATGGCACGGCTGGTTTGCAGGGCTTCCAGGTAATCCGGGAAGCCACTGGCATCGATAGACTCTGGCAGGTGGTGCTGCTGATCGGCGCGGTGATAAGCGGAAATCGGCACCAGATGCTGGTTTTCGAGGTTCCAGATGCTCGCGCAGTCGATCTGGTAGATATCGCAGGCACTGCGGGTGATCAGCTCGGCGGCTTCCTGCAGCGAGTTGTTGGTGCTGTAGCGCTGGCGGGCCAGCAGCAGGATCAATTCCTGCTGGGCGCGTACCCGCTCAAGGTGTTGCAGTTGTTCCTGCTGGGCGCGCTGGTTGAGTTCCAGGGCAATCTGCAAGCGGCTGTTCTGGCTCTCCAGGTCTGCCGCAGGGGCCGGTGGGAGATCACTGAACAGGCCGTCGACCACCATCAGGTAGCCGCGCAGCAGGTGACGATTGTGTTGTTTGTAGGCTTCACCCAGTTCCAGCAGGCTCAACGGGCCGTCGTTGGTGTGCAGGGTGTAGCGCACCAGGTAATGCGGGCTGATGGTCAGCTGTTCCTGGATCGCATCATGCAGCTGATAGCGCGCCTGGGGCTCCATCAGGCTGGCGTAGGGCGAGCCGATCAGGGCGCACAGTTCCATCGCGGGCAGGCCGAACTGGCGTTCGCAATTGGGGTCGAGGTACAGCAGGGCCCAGCTAGCCTCATTAAGCCGCTCGAAACGCAGCATACCGAGGCGCGAAGGCACCGGTAATTGCGTCACTACCTCGGCCGCCGTACGGGCGACATCGGGTTGGCTTTTCATGGGGAAACTCGCTTGGAAAAATGCGCATCGCGCCGGGCTCACGCCCTCGTTACTGTTGCCTGCGGCAAGGTTGCATCATGCAGCACAGGCTGACAAGAGAGGATGAAGGCTAAGTGCTATAAGTGGGTTATCGGCCAGCGAGCGGTTTTCTGCAACCGGGGTGATGGGCGGTGTACAACCTCGATTTCCGTGTCCAGGTTTTCCCTGGAAAGCAGGCAAAAAAAGCCCCGCCAATTGGCGGGGTTGAGGTACGAGCGTGGCGCTCGGAAATCGTTGAAGCCAGGTCTTCTGCATGGGCAGAAGACCTGTTGTGGCTTAAAGCAGGATGGTGCGGATGTCGTTCAGCAACTGGCTCAGGCGCTGGGTGAAGCGTGCGGCAGCCGCGCCGTTGATCACACGGTGATCGTAGGACAGCGACAGTGGCAGCATCAGCTTCGGCTGGAACGCTTTACCGTCCCACACAGGCTGGATAGTGGCCTTGGAAACACCCAGGATCGCCACTTCCGGCGCGTTGACGATTGGCGTGAAGCCAGTGCCGCCAATGTGCCCGAGGCTGGAGATGGTGAAGCACGCGCCCTGCATGTCGTCCGGGGTGAGCTTCTTGTCGCGGGCCTTGGCAGCCAGTGCAGCAGCCTCAGCGGCAAGCTGCAGCAGGCTCTTCTGGTCGACGTTCTTGATGACCGGTACCAGCAGGCCATCCGGAGTGTCGACGGCAAAGCCGATGTGCACGTACTTCTTGCGAATGATCGCCTTGCCGCTTGGCGCCAGCGAACTGTTGAAGTCCGGCAGCTCCTTGAGCAAATGTGCGCAAGCCTTGAGCAGCAGGGGCAGCACGGTCAGCTTCACGCCGGCCTTCTCGGCCACGGCTTTCTGCGCAACGCGGAATGCTTCCAGGTCGGTGATGTCGGCCTGGTCGAACTGGGTCACGTGCGGGATGTTCAGCCAGCTGGCGTGCAGGCCGGCCGCGCCGATTTGCATCAGGCGGGTCATCGGCACTTCTTCGATTTCGCCGAAGCGGCTGAAGTCGACGGTGCGGATCGGCGGAATGCCCGAGCCACCGGTAGCAGCGCCGGCAGCCGGAGCTTCCTTGGCCTTCTGCATCATGGATTTGACGTAAACCTGCACGTCTTCCTTGAGCACGCGACCGTGAGGACCGCTGGCGGTTACCGCGCTCAACTCGACGCCGAATTCACGGGCCAGTTGGCGCACGGCAGGGCCGGCATGAACCTTGGCACCGCTTGGCGCAGGTGCAGCCGCCGGAGCCGGTGCGGCCTCGGCTTTTGCAGCAGGCGCAGGTGCAGGCGCGGCGGCAGCCGGTGCGGCTTCAGCCTTGGCGGCCGGAGCAGCGGCGGCTGGAGCGGCAGCAGCAGGAGCCGAAGCGCCCGCTACTTTCAGCTTGAGGATGAAGTCACCAGTGCCGACTTCGTCTTCCAGCTTCACGGCAATGCTTTCCACCACGCCGGCTGCCGGCGAAGGGATTTCCATGGAGGCCTTGTCGGACTCCAGGGTGATCAGCGATTGATCAGCTTCGACGGTGTCGCCGACTTTAACCAGCAGTTCGATGATCTTGGCCTTGCCCGACGAACCGATGTCCGGAACATGAATGTCCTGGACTGTTTCGGCGGCAGGTGCAGCCGCCGGAGCCGCAGGGGCCTCGGCAGCAACGGCAGGCTTCTCGGCGGCAGGCGCCGGGGCAGCAGCAGGAGCGGCCGCCGCAGGGGCCGCATCAGCGGCACCTTCGATTTCCAGCTCAAGCAGTTCGTCGCCTTCTTTCAGGCGATCGCCCAGCTTCACTTTCAGGCTTTTGACCACGCCGGCCTTGGGAGCAGGGATTTCCATGCTCGCCTTGTCCGATTCCAGGGTCAGGATGCTCTGGTCGGCTTCGACGGTGTCGCCGACCTTCACAAACAGTTCAATTACTTCACCTTCACCGCTGCCGATGTCAGGTACGCGAATGAGTTCGCTCACAGAAAGTCTCCTCAGCAGTCCAGTGGGTTGCGTTTTTCCGGGTTGATCCCGAACTTGACGATAGCGTCTGCTACCACCTTGGGTTCGATTTCACCACGGTCAGCCAAGGCTTCCAGGGCTGCCAACACCACGAAGTGACGGTCGACTTCGAAGAAGTGACGCAGCTTCTTGCGGCTGTCACTACGGCCGAAACCGTCGGTGCCCAGGACTTTGAATTCCTTGGACGGTACCCACTGACGAATTTGTTCAGCAAACAGTTTCATGTAGTCGGTAGAGGCGATAACCGGACCCTTACGGCCAGCCAGGCACTCTTCGACGTAGGTGCGCGCAGGCTTCTGGCCTGGGTGCAGGCGGTTGCTGCGCTCTACGGCCAGGCCGTCGCGACGCAGTTCGTTGAAGCTGGTAACGCTCCATACGTCAGCACCGACGTTGAACTCTTCACGCAGGATTTTTGCAGCTTCACGCACTTCGCGCAGGATGGTGCCGGAGCCCATCAGTTGCACGTGGTGAGCGGCTTCCTTGGTGTCTTCTTCGAGCAGGTACATGCCCTTGATGATGCCTTCCTCGACACCGGCCGGCATGGCTGGCTGCTGGTAGGACTCGTTCATCACGGTGATGTAGTAGAAAACGTCCTGCTGCTCTTCGGTCATCTTCTTCATGCCGTCCTGGATGATCACCGCCAGCTCATAGCCGTAGGTTGGATCAAAGGTGCGGCAGTTCGGGATGGTGCCCGCCAGGATGTGGCTGTGACCGTCTTCGTGTTGCAGGCCTTCGCCGTTCAGCGTGGTCCGCCCGGCAGTACCGCCGATCAGGAAGCCACGGGTACGGCTGTCGCCTGCTGCCCAAGCCAGGTCGCCAATACGCTGGAAACCGAACATCGAGTAGAAGATGTAGAACGGCAGCATCGGCTGGTTGTGGCTGGAGTACGAAGTACCGGCAGCGATGAAGGAGCTCATGGCGCCCGCTTCGTTGATGCCTTCTTCGAGGATCTGGCCCTTCTTGTCTTCCTTGTAGAACATCACCTGGTCTTTATCGACTGGCTCGTAGAGCTGGCCGACGGAGGAGTAGATGCCCAACTGACGGAACATGCCTTCCATACCGAAGGTACGGGCTTCGTCCGGGATGATCGGCACGATACGCGAGCCGATTTCCTTGTCCTTGACCAGCTGCGCGAGGATCCGCACGAAGGCCATGGTGGTGGAGATTTCACGGTCGCCCGAGCCGTCCAGGATTGCCTTGAGGGTATCCAGTGGCGGAGTCGGGATGTTGAAGCTCTTGGCGCGGCGCTGTGGCACGAAACCGCCCAGTGCAGTGCGACGCTCGCTGAGGTAGCGGGCTTCGGCGCTGTTTGGCTCCGGCTTGAAGAACGGCAGGTTCTCCAGCTCTTCGTCCTTGACCGGGATGTCGAAGCGGTCGCGGAACAACTTCAGGCTGTCGACATCGACTTTCTTGGTGTTGTGCGCAGTGTTCTTCGCTTCGCCGGCACCGGTGCCATAACCCTTGATGGTCTTGGCCAGGATGACGGTCGGTTGTTCTTTGTGGTTGACCGCTTCGTGGTACGCCGCGTAGACCTTGTACGGGTCGTGGCCGCCACGGTTGAGTTTCCAGATCTCGTCGTCGGACAGGTCTGCAACCATTGCCTTGAGTTCAGGCGTGTTGAAGAAGTGTTCACGTACGAACGCGCCGTCTTTGGCTTTGTAGTTCTGGTACTCGCCGTCGATGACTTCGTCCATGCGGCGTTGCAGGATGCCGTCGACGTCCTTGGCCAGCAGTGGGTCCCAGAAACGGCCCCAGATGACTTTGGTCACGTTCCACTGAGCACCACGGAACACGCCTTCGAGTTCCTGGATGATCTTGCCGTTGCCGCGAACCGGGCCGTCGAGGCGCTGCAGGTTGCAGTTGATGACGAAGATCAGGTTGTCCAGCTTCTCGCGACCGGCCAGGGAGATGGCGCCCAGGGATTCCGGCTCGTCACACTCGCCGTCGCCCAGGAAGCACCAGACTTTCTGCTTGCCTTCAGGGATGAAGCCACGGGCTTCCAGGTACTTCATGAAGCGTGCCTGGTAGATCGCCTGGATCGGGCCCAGGCCCATGGATACCGTCGGGAACTGCCAGAAATCAGGCATCAGCCAAGGGTGCGGATAGGACGAGAGGCCCTGGCCGTCGACTTCCTGGCGGAAGTTGTTCATTTGTTCTTCGGTGATGCGGCCTTCCATGAACGCACGGGCGTAGACGCCTGGCGAGGTGTGGCCCTGGAAGTAGATCAGGTCGCCGCCATGTTCTTCGGTCGGGGCCTGGAAGAAGTAGTTGAAGCCGATGTCATACAGGGTTGCGCTGGAAGCGAAGCTGGAGATGTGACCGCCCAGGTCAGAATCTTTCAAGTTCGTGCGCATTACCATCGCCATGGCGTTCCAGCGTACCAGCGAGCGAATGCGGCGTTCCATGAACAGGTCGCCAGGCATGCGTGCTTCGTGGGTTACCGGGATGGTGTTGCGATACGGCGTGGTGATGGCGTAGGGCAGTTGCGAGCCGCTGCGGGTCGCGAGTTCGCCCATACGGGTCATCAGGTAGTGAGCACGGTCTTCGCCTTCTTTGTCGAGAACCGATTCCAGGGCGTCCAGCCATTCCTGGGTTTCGACGGGATCGAGGTCTTGCATGGCTTGCTCCAGGGCGGAAAGGCTACCAGAATCGGTTGCCTGAAGTTTGCGACTGGCCTTGTGGGCAGACGACATAAATTCTTGGATGGCCGAAGGTTGCTTCGGCGTCCTGTAGTTTTACTACAAATCGTCGGCCATTTCAGCCTTTCGAATGTATATACGAGTAGTAAAACTACACAAGACTGAGCGGATTGCTCGGTCTAGCTGGCGAGCATAATCGTTATTGTTGATCTTTTGCGAACAAGAAAGGGTAGAGATTTGATGTTGACTGCCAAAAAAGAAAAATTTTCAGCTATTTCTAACCTTTGTTCGACAGTCCTTCACCGAGCGTGGTTCTTGCGTTCACAGCTACAAGCCCTTTACGCGCCGATCAAGGATAGACCATGAGCCTTCCAATGCAGGCCGAACTCCCGGCCATCCTGCTTCCATTTGCCAAGCGGGCCGAGCAGTCATTTCGTGACGCCGTGGCCGGATTGGACGGCGATAATGGCCTTTCTGAGTGGACGCCGCAACGTTGGGCTGACTTCGCCCGTGTGTGCGCCGCCAGTGATTTCGTCATTGAACAGAGTGTTCGTGACCCTTTGATGTTGCTCGAGCTGGTGGCCTGGGGCGAACTGGACCGCAGCTTTGCCCCCGGCGAGCTGTGCGGACAGATTGCGACGGCCGTGCAACAAGCCGAGACAGAAGACGAACTGGGCCGGGTTCTGCGCCGCCAGCGCACCCGCCAGCAGGTGCGGATCATCTGGCGCGACCTGACCCGACAGGCGGACCTGGTGCAAACCTGCCGCGACCTGTCGGACATGGCCGACGCCAGCATCGACCAGGCCTATCAGTGGTTGTACCAGCGCCACTGCGTATTGTTCGGCACACCCACGGGCCGTCGCAGCGGCGAACCGCAGCACATGGTCATCCTCGGCATGGGCAAGCTCGGCGCAGTGGAGCTGAACCTGTCGTCCGACATCGACCTGATCTTCGCCTACCCCGAAGGCGGCGACACGGTTGGCGTGAAGCGCTCGCTGGACAACCAGGAGTTCTTCATCCGCCTTGGTCAAAAACTGATCAAGGCCCTGGACCCGATGACCGTCGACGGCTTTGTGTTCCGGGTCGACATGCGCCTGCGACCTTACGGCTCAGCCGGGGCGCTGGTGCTCAGTTTCAACGCGCTGGAGCAGTACTACCAGGACCAGGGCCGCGACTGGGAACGCTACGCCATGATCAAGGCGCGGGTAGTGGCCGGTGACCAGGTGGCCGGTGCGCAACTGCTCGACATGTTGCGACCGTTTGTCTACCGGCGTTACCTGGACTTTTCCGCCATCGAAGCGCTGCGCACCATGAAGCAGTTGATCCAGCAGGAAGTGCGGCGCAAGGGCATGGCCGAGAACATCAAGCTCGGCTCGGGCGGCATCCGTGAAGTCGAATTTATCGCCCAGGCGTTCCAGCTGATCCACGGTGGCCGTGACCTGAGCCTGCAGCAGCGCCCACTGTTAAAAGTGCTGGGTACCCTGGAAGGCCAGGGTTACCTGCCGCCGGCGGTGGTCGCCGAGCTGCGCGATGGCTATGAATTCCTGCGCTACACCGAGCACGCGATCCAGGCGATCGCCGATCGCCAGACGCAGATGCTCCCGGATGGCACCGAAGACCAGGCGCGGATTGCCTTTATGCTGGGCTTTCCGGACTGGACCGCGTTTCATGAGCGCCTGATGTACTGGCGTGGCCGGGTGGACTGGCATTTCCGCCAGGTGATTGCCGATCCGGATGAAGAAGAGGGCGAAGAGAGCGAGTTGATGGTGGGCGGTGAGTGGTTGCCGTTGTGGGAAGAGTCCCAGGACGAGGAAGCCGCCTGCCGTCAGTTGCAGGAAGGCGGTTTTACCGACGCGCCCAAAGCCTTGAAAACCCTGGCCGGCCTGCGCAGCAGTCCGCAATTGCGTGCCATGCAGCGCCTGGGTCGCGAGCGTCTGGATGCATTTATCCCGCGCTTGCTGGCCCAGGCCGTCGAACATGCCAACCCGGACCTGGTGCTGGAGCGCGTCCTGCCCTTGGTCGAAGCCGTCGCCCGGCGTTCCGCTTATCTGGTGTTGCTGACGGAAAACCCCGACGCCCTGCGTCGCCTTCTGACCCTGTGCGCCGCCAGCCCGTGGATTGCCGAGCAGATCACTCGCTTCCCGCTGCTGCTGGACGAACTGCTCAACGAAGGCCGCCTGTTCAAGCCGCCGCTGGCGCCGGAACTGGCCGCCGAATTGCGCGAGCGCCTGACGCGCATCCCCGAAGATGACCTTGAGCAGCAGATGGAGGCCCTACGGCACTTCAAGCTGGCCCACCGCCTGCGGGTGGCCGCCTCGGAAATCGCCGGCAGCCTGCCGCTGATGAAAGTCAGCGACTACCTGACCTGGCTCGCCGAAGCCATCCTCGAACAAGTGCTGGCCCTGGCCTGGCGCCAGACGGTTGCCCGCTACGGCTCGCCGCAACGGGTGGACGGCACCTTGTGCGATCCTGGCTTCATCATTGTCGGTTATGGGAAAGTCGGCGGCATCGAATTGGGGCATGGTTCGGACCTGGACCTGGTGTTTATCCATGACGGTGACCCCCAGGCCGAAACCGACGGCGCCAAGCCGATTGACGGCGCGCAGTTCTTTACCCGGCTGGGGCAGCGAATCATTCATCTGCTGACCACCCAGACCAACTCGGGCCAGTTGTATGAAGTGGACATGCGCCTGCGGCCTTCGGGCGCATCCGGTTTGCTGGTGAGTTCCCTGGGCGCATTTGCGCGTTATCAGGAAAACGAAGCCTGGACCTGGGAGCACCAGGCGCTGGTGCGTGCGCGAGTGCTGGTAGGCAGTCAGGATGTGGGCCGTGCTTTCGAGCAGGTACGGGCGCAAGTGCTGGGCCGCGCGCAGGACCTGGACAAGCTGCGCCAGGAGGTCAGCGAGATGCGCGCCAAGATGCGCGACAACCTCGGCACCAAGTCCACGGCGGCGGGAACGGCGGCGAATGCCTTCGAACCCACGGCGTCGTTCGACCTCAAGCAGGACGCCGGAGGTATCGTCGATATTGAATTTATGGTGCAATACGCGGCTCTGGCGTGGTCTGCGCAACATCCATCGTTGCTGCGCTACACCGACAATATCCGCATTCTGGAAGGCCTGGAGCAGGTCGGGCTGATGCCCGCCGCCGATGCCCATTTGCTGCGCGAGGTGTATAAAGCCTACCGTTCCGCCGCTCACCGCCAGGCCCTGCAGAACGAGGCCGGTACGGTGGCCGGGGACCAGTTCGCTGACGAACGGCGCCAGGTGCAGCGAATCTGGCATGAACTGGGGTTAAGCTGAAACACTATATAAGGCGGGGAGGCATGAGCCTCCCCGTATCGTTTGTGGAAACTACATGAATATTCTGATCGTTGGGCCCAGTTGGGTCGGTGACATGGTGATGGCGCAGACACTGTTCCAGTGCCTCAAGCAACGTCATCCCGACTGCCAAATCGACGTGCTCGCCCCCGAGTGGAGCCGGCCGATCCTTGAGCGCATGCCCGAGGTGCGTCAGGCCTTGAGCTTCCCGCTCGGCCACGGCGCGCTGGAGCTGGCGACCCGTCGACGCATCGGCAAGTCCCTGGCCAGCCGGTACGATCAGGCGATCCTGTTGCCCAACTCGATGAAGTCGGCACTGGTGCCGTTCTTCGCCGGTATTGCCAAACGCACCGGCTGGCGTGGCGAGTTTCGCTATGGCCTGCTCAACGATGTGCGCAAGCTCGACAAGGCCCGTTACCCGCTGATGATCGAGCGCTTCATGGCCCTGGCCTACGCGCCGGGAGCCGAGTTGCCGACGCCTTATCCGCGCCCGAGCCTGCAAATCGACCCGGTCACCCGCGACGCCGCCCTGGCCAAGTTCGGCCTGGAGCTGGACCGTCCGGTGCTGGCGCTGTGCCCTGGCGCGGAGTTTGGCGAGTCCAAGCGCTGGCCTTCGGAGCATTACGCCAAGGTTGCGGAGATGAAGATTCGCGAGGGCTGGCAGGTCTGGTTGTTCGGCTCGAAAAACGATCATTCGGTGGGCGAGGATATTCGCCAGCGCCTGATCCCGGGGCTGCGCGAAGAGGCGGTCAACCTGAGCGGCGACACATCCCTGGCCGAGGCCATCGACCTGCTGTCCTGTGCCGACGCGGTGGTGTCCAACGACTCCGGCCTGATGCACGTGGCCGCGGCGCTGAACCGCCCGCTGGTGGCAGTGTATGGCTCGACGTCTCCCGGGTTTACCCCGCCGCTGGCCGACAAGGTCGAAGTGGTGCGCCTGGGCCTGGATTGCAGCCCGTGTTTTGATCGCACCTGCCGCTTCGGCCACTACAACTGCCTGCGCCAGTTGCTGCCGCAACCTGTCAGCGACGCGTTGCAGCGGTTGCAGGGCACTGTGGTCGAGGTTCGTTAAGTTGCGGGTTCTGGTAATCAAGACCTCATCCCTGGGCGATGTGATTCATGCCTTGCCGGCGTTGACCGACGCGGCGCGGGCGATCCCGGGCATCCGGTTTGACTGGGTGGTGGAAGAAGGCTTCGCCGAGATTCCCACCTGGCACCCGGCGGTGGACAAGGTGATCCCGGTGGCGATCCGCCGCTGGCGCAAGAACCTCTGGCAGACCTTCAAGAGTGGCGAATGGCGGCGCTTCAAGAAGAGCGTGCAGTCGACCAAATATGACCTGGTGATCGACGCCCAGGGCCTGCTGAAAAGTGCCTGGCTGACCCGCTACGTACGTGCCCCGGTGGCCGGTTTCGACAAACAGTCGGCTCGCGAGCCATTGGCGGCGCACTTCTATTCCCGACGCCTGGCCGTGGCCCGTGGGCAGCACGCGGTGGAGCGCTTGCGCCAGCTGTTTGCCGTCGCCCTCGGTTATGACCTGCCAAAAGGCCTGGGCGACTACGGCCTCAGTGTCGACAAGCTGCTGGGCCTGCCGCCGAAAAAACCGTTTGTACTGCTGCTGCACGGCACCACCTGGGACACCAAGCACTGGCCGGAAGCCTACTGGCGCGACCTGGCCGAGCGCATGGACCGCTTTGGCGTGGACGTGAAGTTGCCGTGGGGCAATGCCGCCGAAAAAGCCCGGGCTGAACGCCTGGCCCAGGGCCTGAAAAACGCCGAAGTGCTGCCCAGGCTGAACCTCGCGGGCGTGGCCCGGGTGCTGGCGGGTGCGAAGGCGTGTGTTGCGGTCGACACCGGCCTTGGCCACTTGGCCGCAGCGCTGGATGTGCCAACGATTTCCCTGTTCGGCCCTACCAATCCTGGCCTGACCGGGGCTTATGGCAAGGCGCAGATTCACCTGGCCAGCGACTTCCCGTGTGCGCCTTGCCTGCAAAAGAAATGCACTTATCAACCGACTGCCGAAGACCAGCGTCGGTTCGATCTCAAGCGCGAGTGGCCCCTGTGCTTCACTCGCCTGAACCCTGAGCGTGTCGCAACTCGTTTAAGCACGTTGTTACTGGCTGAGGAACACTGATGCAACTGGCTTTTGTCCTCTACAAATACTTCCCCTTTGGTGGCCTGCAGCGCGACTTCATGCGTATTGCCCTGGAGTGCCAGCAGCGCGGGCATCAGATTCGCGTCTATACGCTGATCTGGGAGGGTGACGTGCCGCTGGGCTTTGAAGTACTGGTGGCGCCGGTCAAGGCGCTGGTCAACCATCGGCGCAATGAAAAGCTCTACGCCTGGATCCAGGCCGACCTGGCCAAGCGCCCGGTGGACCGCGTGGTGGGCTTCAACAAGATGCCGGGGCTGGACCTGTACTTCGCCGCCGACGGCGTGTTCGAAGACAAGGCGCAGAACCTGCGCAACCCGATGTATCGCTGGTTCGGCCGGTACAAGCACTTTGCCGAATACGAGCGTGCAGTGTTCGACAAAGACGCCAAGACGCAGATCATGGTGCTGTCCGAACACCAGCAGCAGCTGTTCACCCAGTATTACGGGACCCAGGCCGAGCGTTTTCATTTGTTGCCGCCGGGCATCGCCCGCGACCGCCGCGCGCCGCCCAATGCTGCCGAGATCCGCGCCGAGTTTCGTCGCGAATTCGGCCTGGCCGACGATGATTTGCTGCTGGTGCAGATTGGCTCGGGCTTCAAGACCAAGGGCGTCGATCGCAGCCTCAAGGCCGTGGCCGCGCTGCCGTCGAGCCTGAAGAAACGCACCCGGCTATTTGTAATCGGCCAGGACGACCCCAAAGTATTCCAATTGCAGAGTGCTGCGCTGGGCCTGGGCGACCAGGTGCAGTTCTTCAAGGGCCGCAGCGATATCCCGCGCTTTCTGCTGGGCGCCGACCTGTTGATCCACCCCGCGTACAACGAGGCGGCCGGCATGGTGCTGATCGAAGCGGTGGTCGCCGGCCTCCCGGTGCTGGTGAGCAAGGTCTGCGGCTACGCGTTTTACATCGACAAGGCCCAGAGTGGGCGGGTGTTGGACGAACCGTTCGAGCAGGCCCAGCTCAACCAGTACCTGGTGGATATGCTCGACGATCCACAAGCGCGCGCGGCCTGGAGCCGCAATGGTCTGGCCTTCGCTGAGACGGCCGACCTCTATAGCATGCCGCAGTACGCTGCGGACCTGATTCTGGCGGAGCCAAACCGATGAAGTTGATTCTTGCCGAACCGTTCAAGACCCTGTGGGCCGGACGCGATGCGTTCGCCGAAGTCGAGAAGCTGGACGGCCAGGTGTTTCGTGAGCTGGCCGCGCGCCGTACCCTGCGTACGGAAGTGGAAGGCCGCCATTATTTTGTAAAGATCCACCGGGGAATTGGCTGGGGTGAAATCCTCAAGAACCTGATCACGGCCAAGTTGCCTGTCTTGGGCGCGGGCCAGGAGTGGGACGCGATCCAGCGTCTGCAGGAACTCGGCGTGCCCACCATGACCGGCGTGGCCTTTGGTGAAAAGGGCAGCAACCCGGCCGACCAGCACTCGTTCATCGTCACTGAAGAGCTGGCGCCTATCGTCAGCCTTGAAGACCTGACCATGGACTGGGTCAAACAGCCGCCCGTGCCGGCGATTCGGCATGCCTTGACCGTTGAGCTTGCGCGCACCCTGGGCACGATGCACCGGGGGGGCGTGAACCATCGTGATTGCTACCTGTGCCACTTCCTGTTGCACACCGACCAGCCGGTTACCGTGCACAACATCAAGCTCTCGGTGATCGACCTGCACCGTGCCCAGGTGCGTTCGAAGATTCCCCGGCGCTGGCGTGACAAGGACCTGGCGGGGCTTTACTACTCCGCCCTGGAGATCGGTTTGACCCGGCGCGACAAACTGCGGTTTCTCAAGGCGTACTTCCAGCAACCTTTGCGCCAGATCCTGGGCGAGCAAAGCGCGCTGCTGTCGGCGTTGGAACGCATGGCCGCCAAGCTTTACGCACGCAAGCAACGATACGGGGATGCGCTCTGATGGCGGGTTGGAACCTGGAACCCGCTTACGCCGCCCTGGCGGATGACTTTGGTAGCCTGGAAGCCGTGTTCGCCCTGCAAGGCGAGCGGCTGACCCGCGATCCGTTGTCCGAAGTGATTCGCGTGGAGCGCGGCGGGGTCAACTATTACGTCAAGCGCTACGTCGGTGCAGGCAAGGGGTTGCGCCGCTATCTGGGCAAGCCACGAGTCAAGTCCGAATGGCAGAACCTCAAGCGCTTTGCCAAGTGGGGCATACCCACCGCCGATGTGATCGCCTGGGGCCTGGAGCGTAAAGGCCTGGCGTATCACCGCGGGGCGATGATCACGCGCGAGCTGCCGAAGACTGAAGACTTGTCGGCATTGGCCGAGCGCAATGACCCGCAACTGTCAGACCCGGTGTGGGTCAACAAGATCAGTCGCCAGCTCGCTGAATACACGCGGACCATGCACGACCACCGGTTTACCCACAACGATTTGAAGTGGCGCAACTTGTTGGTAGACGACCAGCAAACCCTGTACCTGATCGATTGCCCCAATGGCGATTTCTGGCGCGGGTTCTGGCTCAAGTACCGCATTACCAAGGACCTGGCCTGCCTGGACAAAGTCGCCAAGTATCACTTGTCGGCTACCCAGCGCCTGCGCTTCTACATGCAATACCGTCAGCGCAAACACTTGAGTGCGGCGGACAAACAGCGAATTCGCCACGTGGTGAAGTTTTTCGAGGGGCGAGAATGAGTGATTTCCTGGCGGCCGAAGATCGAGCATTGCTTGAGCGCAACGGCCTCGGCACTTTCGACGCGCTGTGGGCCAAGCAACTGGATGCGGTGGACGAGCCCAATACCAGCCGCGGCGGCTGGAGCAGCGTGTTTCGCCTCGAACTCGAAGGCCAGGGCTACTACCTCAAGCGCCAGAGCAACTACCTGACGCGCACCTTGCACCGCCCGTTTGGCGAGCCGAGTTTTGCCCGCGAGTTTCGTAACATCAGCCGCTATCGGCAGTTGGGTATTCCGGCATTGCAGGCGGCGTTTTTCGGTGAGCGCAAAGTGGCCGGAGAGCATCGGGCGATGTTGCTGACCCGGGCGCTGGATGGTTGGAATGACCTGGATTCATTGCTGGAGCAATGGTCTGAGTTGAGCGACGTGCAGCAGCGGGCAATCCTGCTGGCCTGCGGTCAGCTTGCTCGTCAGTTGCACAGCGTGGGCCAAGTGCATGGCTGTTTTTATCCCAAGCATATTTTCCTGCAGGCCACCGGCGACGGGTACGCGGCGCAGTTGATCGACCTGGAGAAAACCCGCCCGCTGCTGTTCGGCTGGCGTGACCGGGTCAAGGACCTGGAACCGCTGTTGCGCCGTGCGCCGCAGTGGTCGGACGATCAGGTTCGCCAGCTGTTGGCGGCCTACCTGGACCAGCCGCAGGACAGCGCATTGGTTGCCACCTGGCACCAGCGCCTGGCGGCCCGGCGCAGTCATAAGGAGAACCGCTGATGCGTTTGTCCGAACTGAAAAATGCCGGCCGCACGCCAAGCCTGCCCCTGAGCATCGAACTGGCAGACGCTGCCGGGCCTGGGCAGTTGCAACTGCTGAGCCTGCTGCGGGTATTGCCGGGCCAGCGTTATGTCGGCGCAGCTGTGTGGCGCGGGCGCCCGGTGCTGGCCAAATTGTTGGTGGGCAGCAAGGCGGCGCGGCATTTTCAGCGTGAACTCAAGGGCGTGCGGCTGTTGGCCGAGCAAGGCCTGACCACGCCGCTGTTGCTGGCCGATGGTCTGCAAGAGGGTGAGGGCGGTTGGCTGCTGTTCGAGTTTCTTGAAGGCGCCGACAGCCTGGCTGATGCTTGGCAGGCTGTTGAGCACCTGCCGCCGCTGGCTGACCAGCAGCAAGCGGTGCTCGCCGAAGCGCTGGGTGCGATTGCGCAGATGCACGCCAAGGGCCTGTGGCAGGATGACCTGCACCTGGACAACCTGCTGCGTCAGGACGGCAAACTGTATTTGATCGACGGCGCAGGGATCTGTGTCGAAGAGGCGGGCAAACCGCTGTCGCGTAACCGGGTGCTGGAAAACCTTGGGGTGTTTTTCGCGCAGTTGCCGAAAAACCTCGAGCCGTTTACCGAAGAGTTGCTGGTGTATTACCTGCTGAGCAATGGCGAACACGCGTTGCCGCTCGAAGCGTTGCAGAAGCAGGTACGCAAGGTCAGCGTCTGGCGCTTGAAGGACTTCCTGAGCAAGGTTGGCCGGGAGTGCACGCTGTTCAGCGTCGTGCGCGGGCCGTTCGCCCTGCGCGCGACTCGTCGTGAGGAAGAAGCGGCGATGCTGCCGGTGCTGGCGCAGGCCGATGCGCTGCTGGATCAGGGCCACCTGTATAAAACCGGCGGGGCGGCCAGTGTCGCCAAGGTCGAGGTGGCCGGTCGACCACTCGTGATCAAGCGCTACAACATCAAGGGTTTTGCCCATTGGCTCAAGCGCTTCTGGCGCCCGAGCCGGGCCTGGCATTCGTGGCGCGAAGGCAATCGCCTGGCGTTCCTCGGCATCGCCACGCCCAAGCCGCTGGCGTTGCTGGAAAAGCGCTTCCTGTGGCTGCGCAGCCGCGCGTATCTGGTGACCGAGTACCTGCCGGGGCCGGACATTATCGAGCGGTTCGCGCCGTATGTTGAGAGTGGCGAGGCACCCGAGGCCGAATTGCAGGCCCTGGATAATTTGTTCGCAGAGTTGATCCGCGAGCGCATCAGCCATGGGGATTTCAAGGGGCATAACCTGTTCTGGCACACGGATCGCTGGGCGCTGATCGACCTGGATTCGATGTGTCAGCACACGTCCTTGAGCAGCTTCGCTCCGGCATATGCCAGGGATCGGGCAAGGTTTATGCGTAACTGGCCTGAGAGCAGTGCGTTGTATCGGGTGATTGATCAGCGGTTGCCAAAGGCAGTGGGCTAGGGGTTTAGGGCCGCTGCGCGGCCCAACGGGAGCAAGCTCCCTCGCCACAAGTTCGATGGTCAGTTTCTAAAATGTGTACTCGGCGCCTGCGCCGGCGTACCAGGAGCGTCCCGGCGCTGCTTCGTAATAGCGGCCGTTGCCGTCTCCGACGATGACCGACCCTACGTACTGGCGATCCAGCAAGTTATCCAGGCGCAAGGTCTGGTGAAAGGTCCAGTGCTCCACCTTCTGCTCAAACCGCGCGCGCCAGTTGAATACGCTGTAGCCCGGTGCCGCGTGTTGCTGGTTGGTGTCTTCGACGTAGACCTTGCTGCGGTACATGCCTTCCACGGCGGTGCTGACCCAGTCCCGGGGTTTCCAGTTGAGCTCTGCGAATAGTGTGGTTTGTGGCACACCGGGGAGGTAGTTGCCTTTGTCCACCGGTTTGCCGCCGCCAATGAAGTCGCTGTCGTAGGTGGCTTGCAGGCGGGTGTAGGCGATGTTGGTGCTCCACTGCTCGCTGAGCTGGCTTTCGATGCCCAGCTCGAAGCCACGGCGCAGGGTGCGGCCGGCGTTCTGGTAGCTGGTGCGGCCGCCGATCGATTGGTCCACCACCAGCTCGTCCTCGGTGGTGATCTGGAAGACAGCGGCGTTGACCCGGGTGTCGTTCAACTGTGCCTTCACGCCCACTTCATACTGCGTGCTTTCCGACGGCTTCAGGCCGAAGTTGAACCCTTCGATGTTGCCCGGCGCGTACGCCAGTTCCGCCTGGGTTGGCGTCTCGAACCCCTTGCCGGCACTGACGTAGCCGTGCAGGTCGGGCGTGAAGGCGTACATCACGCTCACGGACGGTGTGTTCTTCTGATAGGTCTTGTTGCCGCTGGAGTCGCCGTTGCTCAGGAACTGGTCGTCGACATCCAGTTCCATGGTGCTGTGGCGTACCCCGGCTTGCAGGGTCCAGCGATTGATGGCCCAGTTGGCCTGGATGTAGGGGTCGAGGCTGCGGGCGGTGTCGATTTCATCCCGGCGCAACTGGCCTTTTACGCCAAGGGTGTTGCCGCTGTAATTCTGGTAGCCGTGGCGGCTGTCTTCGCTCTGGTCGAAATCCAGGCCGGTGATGATCATCAGCTCGCCCGGCACGCTGTCGACCGGTTGCATCCAGCGCACGGAGCCGCCGTAGAACTTGCGGTCGAACTGCACCACGCCGCCGCCGCGTTCGTTGGCGGGCGTTCCCTTGGGAATCGACAGGTACTGAATCACGCTCCGTCGCCCGGTATAGGCATTCACCTGCAGTGTGGCGTCACCGAAATACCGCTCGTAATTCATCCCCAGTTGCTGGTGGTCGATGCTTTTGCGGGTGTTGTACAGCTCGGCGGCGCTGCTGACCGAGCGCGGGTCGGCCTTGTACGCATCCCACGCCTGCCCCAGCGGATCCTGCGTGCCGTTCTGTTCCAGGCTGCTGTAGATCAGCGCCAGTTTGCTGTCTTCATCGGGCTCGAAATTGAGCTTGGCAAAGGTCTGGTCGCGGCGGGCGCTGCTGTGGTCGCGATAACCGTCGGTGTCCATGCGCGAGGCGTCCAGCACGAAGCCTGCGCCGTCTGCCGCGCCTTCGGCGGTGAGGTGGTTCTTGCTCAGGCCGTCACTGCCCACCAGCGTCTCGGCACCGATGCGCGGCGGGCCTTCGCCGTTGCGGGAGAACATCTGGATCACGCCGCCGGCATTGCTGCCATACAGCGTGGCGGCCGGGCCGCGCAGGACTTCGATGCGCTCGGCGGTGTCGAGGTTGAACGTCGCCGCCTGGCCCTGACCGTCCGGGGTGCTGGCGGGTATGCCGTCGGCGATCAGCTTGATACCGCGCACACCAAATGCCGAGCGGGCACCGAAGCCACGGGAGGAAATCTGCAAGTCCTGGGCGTAGTTCTGGCGATTTTGAACCACCAGGCCGGGCACGCGGGACAGTGCCTCTGAAGCATTGATGCCCAGTTGGCCATCGCTGATTTGCTCACGGCTGATGCTGTCCACCGAATACGGCAGGTCAAACGACGGGCTGGCACTGCGCGAACCGGTGACCACGCTGGGGTCCAGGACCAGTGGCGCTTCATCGGCCTGAGCGCTGCTGTACAGGCCAAGCAGTCCGGGAAGCAGCATCGCAAATCGAGTGGGTACAACAACTTTCATGAGTAAACCAGCATCCATGGCGCACAAAAGTGCGCGAGTTTAACGATTCAGCCAGCTTTTGCCATTTCGGAATCTTCTTACATGGCGCGGCGGTGCGTGGGGTCTGGGTCACCAACAGGGCCGATGTTAGCGTTGCTGGCCATTCAGAGGGGTTGCCATGACGCTAAAAATGACTGCTGCGCTAAGCATTGGAATCCTTGTGTTGAGCGGCTGCGGAACGGCCAATACGCTGTTGCGCGAAGACGCGGCGGCGGCACGTGAACTCAGGAAGCAAAAAACCTACTGCCAGTCGATTCCCCGTGTCTACAGCGGGGTTGCCTTTGATTTCTGCCTGCTGCACGCCGCGCCGGACCTCACTGGCGTGCTGATGCCATTCGTTCTATTGGATATAACGGTCTCGGGCATTGTTGATACAGTGGTCCTGCCCTATACGGTCTACAAGCAAGGTACCGATGGCAACATCAGTATCTATTGGCGCCCGGGTTCATAAACGGATCCGGCAAGGTTGTATGGGGCAGGGATGAATGCCCACACTTATGCCAAATGGAGTTGTCCGTGAGTCTTGCAACCAGAGTCCTTCTCGCCGCTGTACTGGTATCCACCACCGGTTGCGGCACCATCAACACGGTGTTTCGCCCGGACGCCGTTGCCAGCCAGAACCTCAAGGAATCGCGCAGTTATTGTGAAAACGTGCCGCGTATCTACAGTGGGGTGATCTATGGTTTCTGCACCTTGAACGGCGCGCCCGACACCACCAAAGAGCACACGCGCGATGCCTCCGGCTCCCTGCCGATCTTCGCCGCCGAGCTCGTGGCCTCCGGCTTGCTCGACACCCTCGTGCTGCCCTACACGGTCTACCGCCAGAACAAGGACGGCAGCATCGAGATTTTCCGCTAGGCCTGCAGTGACAACCGGTCGCCACAATCCCTAGATCATCCCGCGCCGTGTTTACGCTATAATCCCGCCCTTTAGCTGTTTCTCGCCCAGGCGGGGAGCACACTTTTTTCAGGCGTGACGCGCCTGCATGCAGACTAAAAGAGGCTAGACCCCTGTGGCATTGACGATTCTTGGCCTGTCCGGCGCCCTTAGCCATGATCCTTCCGCAGCCTTGTACATCGACGGCAAGCTGATCGCGGCCGCCGAAGAAGAGCGCTTCGTACGCGACAAACATGCAAAGAACCGCATGCCCTACGAGTCGGCGAAGTTCTGCCTGGAACAAGCCGGTATCAAGCCTTCCGACGTTGATGTGGTGGCGATTCCGTTCGCCCCCATCAGCCTGTTCGGCGAGGCCCGCTGGCACTACGCCAAGCGTTACTGGTACGCCCCGGACCGCGCCCTCGACGCGATCCTGATGGGCAACCGTCGCTACAAGCGCTATCGCAACAAGATCGTCTGGTGCCTGGAGCAACTGGGCTTCGATCCGAAGAAAATCAAGATCGAACCGGTTGAACACCACCTGGCTCACGCCTCCAGTGCCTACCATTGCTCGGGCTTCCAGGAGAAGACCGCGATCCTCGGGATCGACGGCAAGGGCGAGTACGCCACCACCTTCTTCGGCTACGGCGAAAACGGCAAGATCCACAAGATCAAGGAATTCTACGATCCGGACTCCCTCGGCGGCCTGTATGGCGCGATCACCGAGTTCCTCGGTTTCGAGATGCTCGACGGTGAGTTCAAGGTCATGGGCATGGCGCCGTATGGCGATGCCAGCAAGTACGATTTCTCGCGCCTGGCCTCCTTTGAAAACGGCGAGCTGGTGATCAACACCGACTACGCCAACGTCATCGGCCTGCGCCGCTACAAAGAGAAGGGCAAGGGTTTCTACTTCTCGCCAAAACTGATCGAGTGGCTGGGTCCGAAGCGCGAAGGCGATATCGCCGACGAGCCGTACATCCACTACGCGGCCAGCATGCAGGCGCTGTTCGAGAAGCTGGCGTTGCAGATGATCGACCATTACCTGGGCGACATCCTCAAAGACACCGGCAAGCTGGCGTTTGCCGGCGGCTGTGCGCTGAACGTCAAGCTGAACCAGAAGATCATTGCCCGCGACGACGTCAAGGAGCTGTTCGTGCAGCCGGCGTCCGGCGATGCCGGTACTGCGGTGGGTGCAGCCGCCTACGTGTCTCACGCCCGTGGCGTACCGGTTGAGAAGATGGAACACGTCTATCTCGGCCCGTCCTACAGCAACGAAGACGTGATCGCGGCGTGCGCCAAGCACGAGAGCAAGCCGGTTTGGCGCAAGATTGAAAACATGCCCAAGCGCATCGCCAGGATCATGGTCGACGGCAACCCGGTGGCCTGGTTCCAGGGCCGCATGGAGTTTGGCCCGCGTGCCCTGGGCGGTCGTTCGATCATCGGTTGCCCAAGCGCCACCGGCGTGGCTGACCGGATCAACCACCAGATAAAGTTCCGCGAGCGCTGGAGGCCTTTCTGCCCGTCGATGCTCGACACCGTTGCGCCACAGATGATCAAGGTCGATCACCCGGCGCCGTTCATGACCTTCACTTTTGAAGTGTCGGAAGAGTGGAAAACCCGCGTGCCGGAAGTGGTCCATGAAGATGGTACCTCCCGTGCCCAGGTGCTCAAGCGCGAATACAACCCGCGCTACTACGACATGATGAAAGAACTGGAAGTACTGACCGGCAATGGTGTGTCGCTGAACACCTCGCTCAACCGTCGTGGCGAAGCGATGATCTGCTCGCCGACTGATGCGCTGAACATGTTCTTCGGTTCCGACCTGCAGTACCTGATCATGGAAGACATCCTCGTGGTCAAGGACGGCGTGGACCCTTATGACGCCGTGGTCTAAATGCTGAACCGCTTCCAGGGCTGGCGTGAACGTGGCTGGACGCCTGTCGAGGCCGAGGTTTACGCCCAGGCCTGGCAGCGTTTTGGCGGCAGCGTGGCGACTCATCCGCAGATCGTCGAGCGGCTGGCGCACCTGGCGCAGATTCCGGTGCGCTACCTGGGCTGGGAGCAGGACGGTGAGCTGAAGGGCGCAATTGCTACCTGGGGGCGCGACCTGGCCCTGTCCAAGGACGTGCTCAAGCGCAAAGGCAAAAAAGGCCTGTTTGATCTGGGTAACGCCGAGATCATCCTGCCGATTGCCGCCGATGCGCAGGTGCCGTTGCGCCATCGCGCGCGTTATCTCTCTGCATTGAATGAAGGGCGCGTGAGCACCCTCAGGCCCCAGGCCGAGCAGTTGGCCATGGCGCGCACACCGGAAGAGCTGTCGAAGAAGTTTCGCTACAACCAGCGCCGCGAACTGCGTTTGCTGGAAGAGGCGGGCGGCGTGGTGCGGGCGGTCGGCGAGTTTTCCAGCAGCGAACTGGCGGCGATTTATTGCGACCTGTTCCAGCGGCGTTGGGGCTTCCCGGCCGCAGGTGCCGAGCGTTTGGCCGAGGTGCTGGAGTTGCTCAAGGAATTCCTTTTCGGCTCGGTGCTGTTTCTCAATGACGCGGCGATTGCCGTGCAACTGGTGTATCAGGTGCAGGCGCCGCAGTGGGTCAGCGCCGAATACGTCAACGGCGGTGTCGACCCTGAAACCAAGACGTTCAGCCCCGGCAGCGTGCTGAGCTTCCTCAATACCCAAAGTGCCTGGGAGCAAGCGCGGGCGAGCGACAAGCCGCTGCGTTTCTCCTTCGGGCGTTCCGACCGTGAATACAAGGAGCGCTGGTGCAACCCGGTGCCGGTGTTCAGCGTATGAGTCGCAAACAGCAATTGCTCAAGCAGCACCGGCGCAACAAGCGTATTGCGCTGTTGGTGGGTCTGTTGCTATTGGTGGCTGTCGGTGTGCTGGTGGCCTGGTGGTTGCCACTGGTGCTGGCCGTGGTGCTGTGGGCCGCGCATGAGGCCTGGTTTGCCGATCATCTGTTCTACTCGCCTAAAGACGACTATGAGTACGCGTTTCCTGAAGGGAGCGAGTGCACGGGCCTGCGTCTTGAAGCCGGGCGCCTGCTGTTGGACACGCCTCTGGTGGGTGATGAAACCCTGATCGTCGGGGTTGAACTCAAAAGCTCTTGGCTCGGGCGTTTTCTCGATCCTGCGGTGGAGTTATCGGGCCTGGATGCACCAGACCGGCAAGTCTTCGAGCGGGGGGGGGCAGGACGGCGCTACCTCAACCTGACAGGCATGGGCGAAGCGCTGGCCAGCGGTAAGATGCGCTTGCGCGGGCGCTTCTGCCGGATCAAGGGGCAGCCTACGCTCTGGTTGTTCCGCCAGCCGGATTACCGTCGCCAGCGCGTGATGGTCATTGCTCCCCATGCCGACGATGCCGAACTGGCTGCCTTCAGCCTTTACAGCCAGGCCGATGAGAGCTGGATCGTCACCGTTACAGCGGGCGAAATCGAAGCCGATCACTATCAGCAGATGGGCATGCCCAAGGCCGATGCCGCACGACTCAAAGGCCGCCTGCGTGCCTGGGACAGCGTCACCGTGCCGCGTTGGGCGGGCGTTCCCGAAGCGCAGTGCGTGCAGTTGGGGTACTTCTGCATGCAGCTTGCAGCGATGCAGGCCGCACCGGATCAGCCCCAGGCTTCCCGGGAAGCTCAGTTGGACGATACGCGGCTGTTTCGCCAGTTCAATGCCCTGGCCTTGCCCGGGGATGTGGACGGCGCCCCGACCTGGAATAACCTGATTGCCGACCTGCGGGCATTGCTGCTCAAGGCGCGCCCGCAGGTGATCGTGTTGCCGACGCCGTTGCTGGATCCGCACCCGGATCACATCTGCGCCCACGCCGCGATTCTCGAAGCCTTGCAAGGCCTGGAGTGGCAACCGGGCACGTTGCTCGGCTACGCCAACCACCTGCATGATAACGATCGTTGGCCCATGGGTGATTCGGGCGCTGGCGTGGCCTTGCCGCCGCGTTTTGATGCCTCCCGTGAACTTGTGCCTTGCAGCTTGCCGCTGACGCTGAGCCAGCAGCGGGACAAGGCCATGGCCCTGGGCATGATGCACGACTTGCAGCCGCGGGCGCCGTTCAAGCGACGCGTGCGCAGGTGGTTGCAGCAATTACTGGCGGGCCGTAGTCCATCGCCTTACGGAGAGAATGAGTTCTTCCGCAAGGCGGTGCGCCGTCATGAGTTGCTCTGGGTGTTGAAGCAGGATTGAGACCTTATTGAAGGCAGGCTTGCAGCGCCTGCCGCCCCTTTTCGCCGGGCTGCGCGCCCGCAGCCAGATTGCAGCATGGAGAGTTATGAAACCTCGTTTCAAGGTTTTGCAGTTACAGCCGGACTACAACGTCAAGACCCACGACTTCGCCGACCTCGGCGAGCAGATCGTCAAGGCCTTGCCGGCTGAACGTTTCGAGGTCACATCCGGGTTCCTCAGCGGCCGCCCGCTGCCCGGCCAGCCCCTGAGCGTGGCTGAGCACTCCCATTATTTCGAGTTGCCGGAAAAGTCCCTCAAGGGCATTCGTTTCGGCGCGATGTGGCAGATCTACAAATATTGCCGCGAGCAGAAATTCGACGTGGTCATCTGTAACCGCTTCAAGTCGGTGAACATGATGCTGTCGCTCAACCGCTGGTTGAAGATCCCCCTGTGCATCGGCATCTCCCACGGTTTTGGCGAGTACGCCCGGGGCTACCGTCGGCGCCAGACGCAGAAGTGGGTCAGCCCGGCGTGGCGATTCGTCGGGGTGTCGGCAGCGGTCAGGGATTACCTGGTGGACCTCAACTGCGGGTTCACCCGCGAAAACACCACCTTTGTCACCAATGCCATCGACATCCCCCAGGCCGAAGCCTTGCAGTTGCCACGGGATGAAGCGCGCGAGGCCCTGGGCCTGCCGCTGGATGCACGGATGATTGGCGCCCTGGGCCGCCTGGTGCCGATCAAGGGCCACACCCATTTGTTGCAAGCGTTCGCCACCCTCAAGGACAAATACCCTGAGGCCCAGGTGGGGATCATCGGCTCCGGCCGCGCCGAAGCAGACCTGCGCGCCGATATCGAGCGCCTGGGCCTGACCGGCCGTGCGCACCTGCTGGGCTTTCGCGAAGATGGCATGAAGTATGTGCGCGGTTTCGACATCTGGACCATGCCGTCGTTGTTCGAAGGCCTGGGCCTGGCGCTGCTGGAAGGCATGAGCGGCCATTTGCCGGTCATCGCCTCCAATGGCCCGGCGATGCTGCCGTTGGTGCAAGGTGCCGGCGGCCTCTCCCATGATCCGGGCAATGTCGAGCAGTTGGCGGCAGCACTGGACACTTACCTGGCGCTGAGCGACGAAGAGCTGCGTGCCAAGGGTGAGCAAGTGTTCCGCTACCTGGAAGAAAACCACACCTTGGACGAGTTCCGGCACAAGTATTTGAACCTGATCGAAACCGGTCTGCGTGAAGTAGGTAAAGCATGAGTCTGCAGCAACCCCTGGTCACTGTGATCATCGCCTCCTACAACCACGGGCCGTACATCGAGCAGAGCATTCTCAGTGTGCTCGGCCAGACCTACGCCAATATCGAATTACTGGTGGTGGACGACGGTTCCAAGGATGACAGCGTGGAGCGCATCCAGCGCTTGCAGGCCGAACACGGGTTTGATTTCCAGGTGCAGCAGAACCAGGGCCTGACCAATACCCTGAACGGTGCCATCGCTCGCGCCAAAGGCAGCCTGATCGCGCCATTCGGCTCCGATGACATCATGCTGCCCGAGCGCATCGCCACCCAGGTTGCCTACATGGAAGGCAAGCCGAAGGTGGGTATTTGCGCCGGCAATATCGAGTTGATTGATGGGGACGGCAAGCCATACCCGGAGAAGAAGCAGCGCCGCGACTTGGCGTTTCGCAGCCTGGATTTCGATGACCTGTTCCTCGATCGCAAGCCCTTTCCGCCGGCACCGACGCTGATGATCCGTCGGCAGGCGCTGGAAGAGGTCGGAGGGTTCGATCCGCTGATTCCGCTGGAAGACTTGCTGATCGAATTGAAGATCACCCACGCCGGGTACACCATCGACGTGTTGAACGTGGTGATGGCGCGCTATCGCCAGCACGCGACCAACACCTACAAGAATCACCGCTACATGATCCAGAACATCCTCAAGACCTACGGGTTGTTCAGCGATCATCCCGCCTACGATCAGGTTCGCTACAACTTCCTGAACTCGATGTTCCTCAAGACCGCCGACCGTGACCGCCCACTGGCGCGGGAGATCCTCAAGCAGATTCCGTTGAAGTTCTGGGGTCGCAAGACCTTGCGTGGGTTGGTGCGGCTGTACCTGGCGCCGCAGCGCAGCTCATAGGGCTTCGGCCGGGCCATTGCGTTCACCTCAATGGCCCGGGGCCTGCAACCCCGGCGCTTCAAACCATCACTTGGCCGGGTTCGCTACCTGCGCAACCGGACGATTGAGCCTGGACACCTGGTCACGGATCTTCGCCGTGGCGCTTGGCGATGCAGCCGAAGCGTAGCCAGCGGCGAGTTGCTCAAAGTGGGTTTCGAACAACCAGTTGCGGTCCTGGGGATAACGCTGCATGTGCCGCAGGTTGCGCTGGCGCAGGGCGTTACGCAGCGGCGATGGGTAGATGCGCATGTCTGCCACGTCAATCAGGCCGAACTCGCCATCATCCATCAAAAGTACGTTGCCCAGGTGCAGGGAGCGGAAGTACACGCCGCGCTCGTGGAGCTGGGCCATGAACCGGCCGAAACGTTCGATCAGCGATTCCCGCAGGCTGCTGTCCAGGCTTTGCAGGGCCTGGCGCAGGGTCAGGCCGGGGAGCGGCTGATAACGTACGGCGCTGCTCGCATCCTTTAATTGATAGAGATTGAGGATGACCGGTGATGGAATCCCCAATGCACGCAGTTGCTCGCTGTTGCTGGCAAAGCGCTCTGAATAGGGATTGAAGCTGCCTGAGGTGTACCAGCGACGAGGGCGGAACAGCTTGAGGAAGCTGCCATCCTCCAGGCGCAGGACCTTGGGCCCCAGGCCATCGGCTTCGATCACGTGGGCGTTGGCGCACAGCTGTTCGAAGTCTTGCGATTTCAGGCGTTGAACCGGCATGCGCAGCAGGCTGCGGCGACGCTGGGCGATGCTCAGGCCGGCGATCAGTGCCAGCGGGATCCACAGCAGGAACCAGTGCTCTTTTGGTCGCGAGAGAATGCCGCCGCCTTCGGTCAGGCCGGCACCGATGCCATAGGCCAGCAGGGAGGAGGCCAGGATGAACAATGGCTGCGCACGTTCCTTGAGGCTTTTGTACAGGCCCCAGCCGAGCATGAATATCCACGGGATGAAGCCGATGATGCCGACGTAATAGAGCACGCCGAGGGCAAAGCTGTGGGGTTCGCGCAGTTGATTGCCGTCGGCGAGTGTCAGGTACAACTCTGAGTCGTAGCTGTGGCCGATCCAGGGGTGTTCGGCAATACGCTCAAGCGACATGCTCCAGAGTTCGAAGCGGGACGAGCTGCCACGATTGGTGATCAGTTCGGGATAGAGCAGCAGCAGCGCCGCGGCCCCCAGCGCCATACAGGCGATCAGCAGGGCCGAGCGCCGATTGCGAGTGATGAAACTTAGCCAGAGCACGGCAAGGAGCAGGGCAACCAGCGGCGTTCTCGAGCCGGTGGCCATCACTGCAGCGCCCATGATTGCCAGTGCCGGAACGCTGAACCAGAGTACGTGCGCACGCTTGGTGGTCATGCATACGTACAGCCAGTAAATGCAGAAGAATCCGAATACGTGAGAGCTCAGCAGCGGATTATCAAGAGCGCCACGCCCGCCGATCATTCGCGAGCCATCCGAGAGGTGGGGAGCAAAAGCCACCAGGCTGCAGGCGCTCGATATCAGCGCAATCAGCGCGGCACAGAAGAAGATCGGCTTGAACAGTTCGCTGCGGTAATGCAGCAACAGTCCTAAGCCGACAAACAACGTGAAGGTATTCGGTGGCCGCTTGAACAGGTCGGAGTCTGTCGTGGCCTCAGGGCTCCAGAGCAGGCTGGTGAGCGCCCAGCCCGAGAAAACCAGGAAGGCAATCGCCAGGGGCTCGCGCAATACCTGCTTGAATTCCGTCGGGCGCAGGCACAGCAGCAACAGTGTCGGCGCTGCGAACAGCAGGTAGTAGAACCTGTGCAGCACGTTTCGATTGGTGACGAAGAACAGCGAACTCAGGAGCAACAACAAGCCGATGGGCAGAATCCACAAACAGAGGAAGTCGAAAACGCGATTTGAGCCATAGGTAAGGCGCTTGGAGTGCATACAGAAAAGCCGTTCCAGAATAAAGAAAGCCGACCATACTAAAGTAGTGGCTATATAATGTCGTCCGTTGGATCCAACGGGGCTGCGGTTGTGCCGCGTGCAAGTACAACAGAGAAGCTGTGCTAAAGTCAGCCTCCTTTTTCAAAACCGCCGCGTGATATGACCGACTCCAGTCCGAGCGCAAGCCCTTCGAGCTTGAAAATATACTTCCGCCTGCTCAGCTACGTTAAGCCCTATGCCGGCTTGTTCGCGCTGAGTATCGTCGGCTTTCTGATTTTCGCTTCGACCCAGCCGATGCTGGGCTACATCCTCAAGTACTTTGTCGATGGCCTGTCCAACCCTGAAGCGGTGTTGTTCCCCACGGTGCCTTTCCTGCGTGACCTGCAACTGCTGCAGGCCGTGCCGTTGCTGATCATCCTGATCGCCGCGTGGCAGGGCCTCGGTTCGTTCCTGGGCAACTACCTGCTGGCCAAGGTTTCCCTGGGCCTGGTCCACGACCTGCGGGTGCAGTTGTTCAACAACCTGCTGACCCTGCCGAACCGCTATTTCGACAATCACAACTCCGGGCACCTGATCTCCCGCATCACCTTCAACGTGACCATGGTCACCGGTGCTGCGACCGATGCCATCAAGGTGGTGATTCGCGAAGGCATGACGGTGATCTTCCTGTTCGCCTCGCTGCTGTTCATGAACTGGCGGCTGACCCTGGTGATGATCGCCATCCTGCCGTTGATTGCCGTGATGGTCAGCACCGCAAGCAAGAAATTCCGCAAGCAGAGCAAGAAGATCCAGGTTGCGATGGGTGACGTCACCCACGTTGCCTCGGAAACCATCCAGGGCTACCGCGTGGTGCGCAGCTTCGGCGGTGAGGTGTATGAGCAGAAGCGCTTCCTCAAGGCCAGCCTGAGCAACACCAACAAGCAACTGCGCATGACCCGCACCGGCGCGATCTATACGCCGGCGCTGCAACTGGTGATCTACAGCGCCATGGCAGTGTTGATGTTCCTGGTCCTGTACCTTCGCGGTGATGCGTCGGCGGGTGACATGGTGGCCTACATCACGTTGGCCGGCCTGTTGCCCAAGCCAATCCGCCAGCTGTCCGAAGTCAGCTCGACCATCCAGAAAGGCGTGGCCGGTGCCGAAAGTATTTTCGAGCAGTTGGACGAAGACGTGGAAATCGATCGCGGCACCATCGAGCGCGACAAGGTCAGCGGCCGCCTGGAAGTGCGCAACCTGAACTTCACCTACCCGGGCACCGAGCGTCATGTGCTCAAGGACATCACTTTTACCGCAGAGCCCGGGCAGATGGTTGCCCTGGTGGGGCGTTCGGGTAGCGGCAAGTCGACACTGGCCAGCCTGATCCCGCGTTTCTACCACCATGAGAGCGGTGAGATCCTGCTCGACGGCGTGGAAATCGAAGACTATCGCCTGCTCAACCTGCGTCGGCACATCGCCCAGGTGACCCAGCATGTGACCCTGTTCAGCGACACGGTGACCAACAACATCGCCTACGGTGACCTGGCCGGCGCACCGCGGGCCGATGTCGAGGCGGCAGCGGCCGATGCCTATGCCAAGGACTTCATCGACCAGTTGCCCAAGGGCTTCGACACCCAGGTCGGCGAAAACGGCGTGCTGCTGTCCGGCGGCCAGCGCCAGCGCCTGGCAATCGCCCGGGCCTTGCTCAAGAACGCGCCATTGCTGATCCTCGACGAGGCCACCTCGGCGCTGGACACCGAATCGGAGCGCCATATCCAGGCCGCCCTGGACAAGGTCATGCAAGGCCGCACGACCCTGGTGATCGCTCACCGCCTGTCGACCATCGAGAAAGCCGACCTGATCCTGGTGATGGACGATGGCCGGATAGTCGAGCGCGGTACCCACGGCGAATTGCTGGCGCAAAACGGTTACTACGCCCGGCTGCATGCCATGGGCCTGGACGCGCCGATCCCGGCCGACATCACCTGATCTGCAGGAGCCGGCTTGCCGGCGATGGCCACCGCGGTTGCACTGAAAAACCGCGGTGGCCGCATCGCCGGCAAGCCGGCTCCTACATTGCACAAGCCTTTGACAACCCTGTGGTAATATCGCGCCCCTGTTCATTTTGTATGTGGGTTGCTCCATGAAGTTGTCCATGCCGCGATTCGATCAAGCCCCTGTCTTGGTGGTCGGCGATGTCATGCTCGACCGTTACTGGCATGGCGGTACCTCACGGATTTCCCCTGAGGCACCGGTACCGGTAGTCAAGGTCGAGCAAATCGAAGACCGTCCAGGTGGCGCTGCCAACGTTGCCCTCAATATTGCCGCCCTCGGCGCCCCGGCATCCCTCGTGGGTGTGACCGGCGACGACGAGGCTGCCGACAGCCTGGCCAACAGCCTGAAGGGTGCGGGTGTGCGTGCGCTGTTCCAGCGTATTCCCCACCAGCCGACCATCGTCAAGCTGCGGGTCATGAGCCGGCACCAGCAATTGCTGCGTATCGATTTTGAAGAACCCTTCGCCACCGACGCCCTGGTGCTCAGCGCCCAGGTCGACGAGATGCTCGAAGGCATCAAGGTGCTGGTGCTGTCCGACTACGGGAAAGGCGCCTTGAAAAACCATCAGGTACTGATCCAGGCCGCCAAGGCCCGGGGCATTCCGGTGCTGGCAGATCCCAAGGGCAAGGACTTCTCGATTTATCGGGGCGCCAGCCTGATCACGCCGAACCTCAGCGAATTTGAAACCATCGTCGGCGGTTGTGTCGATGAGCACGAGCTGGTGACCAAGGGCGCCCAACTCATGGCCGACCTCGACCTGGGTGCCTTGCTGGTGACCCGTGGCGAACACGGCATGACCTTGCTGCGTCCTGATCACCCGGCCATGCACCTGCCGGCGCGGGCCCGTGAAGTGTTCGACGTGACCGGTGCCGGTGACACCGTGATTTCCACCCTGGCCGCGGCAATTGCGGCGGGCGAGGAACTTCCCCATGCGGTGGCCCTGGCCAACCTGGCAGCAGGTATCGTGGTCGGCAAGCTCGGTACGGCGGCCATCAGTGCACCTGAGCTGCGCCGCGCCATCCAGCGATCCGAAGGCTCGGAGCGCGGCGTGTTGAGCCTTGAGCAACTGTTGCTGGCGATTGACGATGCCCGTGCCCATAACGAGAGCATTGTCTTCACCAACGGTTGCTTCGACATCCTCCACGCCGGTCACGTGACCTACCTGGAGCAGGCGCGGGCCCAGGGCGATCGCTTGATCGTGGCAGTCAACGATGATGCGTCGGTCAGCCGCCTCAAGGGGCCAGGCCGGCCGATCAACAGTGTCGACCGTCGCATGGCGGTGCTGGCAGGTTTGGGTGCGGTGGACTGGGTGATCAGCTTTGCCGAGGCGACCCCGGAAAACCTGCTGGCCCAGGTCAAGCCGGACGTGCTGGTCAAGGGCGGTGATTATTCCGTCGACCAGGTGGTGGGTGCCGATATCGTCAGTGCCTACGGTGGCAAGGTCAAAGTGCTGGGGTTGGTGGAAAACAGCTCGACCACGGCGATTGTCGAGAAGATCCGCAATAACTGATGGTGGGAGCGGGCTCGTGTGGGAGCGGGCTTGCTCGCGAAAGCGGTGGGTCAGCTGGCAGATGCAGTGACTGATACACCGCATTCGCGAGCAAGCCCGCTCCCACATTTGACCGCCGCGACCTGATGTCCGGTTACGGGTTGGCTTTTTTCTTCGGCACGATCTTGCGCAAGATCTGCCGCGCCTTACCCGTCAAGCGCTTCAATTTCGATTCTTTCTCCGGTGCACTCAGCCCTTGCTGGCGCAGCCAGTCCTTCCAGCGGATCCGCTCATCCCGCACGATCCAGCCTTCCTGCTGGGCAAAGCTTTCAGCCAGATACAACCCTCGCGTACTCGCCGGATACAGCTGATCCTTCTTCAAGGTATACAGCTCCGCACACGGCTGCCCGTCCTTCAGCGGCATCAGGTACAGGTCCGGGCGCTGGCGGTCCAGGCGGGCCACCAATTGGTCGCCCTCCAGGCGCTCGTCCACATGAAACAGGCTCAGGGACTTCGCCTCCTTGGGCACTTCCAGGCGCAAGTCATAAATCAACTGCAGCGAAGCCGTGGGCAGGTGCACGTAGGCGCGTGGCCGTTCAATCAATTGCATGGTGGCGCAGCGCACCGGGCGCGCGGCCCCGGACAGCGGTGAGAGACGGAACGGCAACGCTTCGCGGTAGTGCAGGGCCGACGAGTAGGGCGCCGGCAGCCAGGTGTCATTGAAACGACCGCCCAGCCAGCCTTCCGGGGTTTCCAGCAGGCATTCCTCGGCGATTTCCTGGATGGCGGTGTGCAGTGGCAGGTTCAGTTCGTGGGCCGGCACATAGCCGGAGATCAGCTTGAGCACGACGTCGCCACGGTCTTGTCGGCGCTGGCGCACCAGCACCCAGTAATCGCGGTTCTGCCAGTGCAGCGTCAGGCGCACCGAGACCCCAAGGTTGGCCAGCTCCAGCACGAAACGCTCGGTGTCTTTCACCTCCACCGGCTTGCGCCGTTGCAGGGTCTGGGCGAAGTTGAGCGGCATGCCGACGCTCTGGTAGCTCAAGCCTTCGGGGGTTGCTTCGACGTGCAGCGGCAGTGTCTTGAAGTTGCTGGGGTTCTTTCTTATGAGCGTTCGCGGCATGTCGGCTCCTTCTTGCGTCGGGGTCGGCCGCGTCGGCGGCATCAGAGTTGGCGAATGACCTTGGCAGCGGTCGCCACGTTGTGGGCGAGGTGCAGCGGATTAATGGTCCCGACAATAGCACTGGCAACGCCAGTTTGCGCAAACAACAACATGAAACTGGCGTGAATTGGATCCACTCCGGATTCCAGGCAGACATGGCCACTGGCTAGTGCCTTTTTCACCAGGATGCCCTTGCCGTGTGCGGCGGCATAATCAATGACGGCTTTCTCGGCCTGTTCGTTCAAATTGTAGGTGACCATGGCGCAATCACCTTGTTCCAGAGCCTTTACACCGCCCTCGACGGTTTTGCCGGAGAAGCCGAAACCACGGATCTTGCCCTCGCGCTTGAGGTCTTCCAAGGTCTGGTAAACCTCGCAATCATTGAGGATATGCAGGTCGTTGCCGTCGGAGTGCACCAGCACCAGGTCGATAAAATCCGTTTCCAGTCGTTTCAGGCTGCGCTCCACCGAAAGCCGGGTGTGGGCTGCGCTGAAGTCGTGATGGGATACGCCTTCGGCAAATTCTTCGCCCACCTTGCTGACAATTACCCATTCCTGGCGCTGGCCGCGCAACAGCGGGCCCAGGCGTTCTTCGCTGCGGCCATAGGCGGGCGCAGTGTCGATCAGGTTGATGCCCAATTGCCGGGCCTGGCGTAACAGCATCCGCGCCGCATCGTCATCGGGAATCTGGAAGCCACTGGGGTATTTCACCCCTTGGTCGCGGCCTAGCTTGACGGTGCCCAGGCCCAGCGGCGAGACCAGCAGGCCGGTGCTGCCCAGCGGGCGGTGGAGGTCGTGCAGAGTCGGCAGGGTCATGGCAGCAGTTGCTCCCAGGCGGGTTGGGCGATGGCGGGTTTCGGCAGCTCGGGCAGTTTTTCGGTAGTTCCGGGCTTGATGCCGTCACGCTCCAGTGCGTTGATCACTCGATCGGCGAAATCCGGTGCCAATGCCAGCTTGGTCGGCCAGCCCACCAACAGGCGATCCTGTTCGGCGAGGAACGCGTTGTCCGGGCGGGTCAGGCCTGACTGCAATGGTTCGGCGCGGTCGACGCGCAAGGTGGCCCATTGGGTCTGGCTCATGTCGATCCAGGGCAGCAACTGCCCCAGCTCTTTTTGGGCGGTGGCGATCTGTTGCTCCGGGGTACGGGCCACACCTTCGGCTTCGGCGATATCGCCGCCCAGGTACCACACCCAATTGCCGTCGGCGGCGGGATGCGTGGTCACGGTAATGCGCGGTTTGGTGCCGCCCCCCAGGCAGTGGGCGTACAGCGGCTTCAGGCCGGGGCCCTTGGCGATGATCATGTGCAGAGGTCGGCGTTGCATGGCGGGCTGGCTCAGGCCCAGGGCGCCGAGAAGGTCAGCGGTGCCGCCGCCGGCGCTGATGACGATACGCTGGGCGCGGATCTCACGGCCATCGACCTTCAGGCCGACCAGTGTGCCTTGTTCCAGCAAGGGTTCGATCTGTTTGCCCGCGAGCAAACCGTCGCCGGCCAGTTGGGCCAGGCGTTCGATAAGGCTTGGGACGTCGATCACCAGTTCGGCCAGGCGATAGACCTTGCCCTTGAAGCGGCGATCTTGCAGGGCCGGTGGCAGGTCATCGCCCTTCACTTGATCCACGCGGCCACGCACGGCCTTGCTCGCGAAGAAACTGGTGAGGTTGCCGGCGATGGTGCCCGGCGACCACAAATAGTGGGCTTCGGACAGCAGGCGCACACCGGAGAGATCCAGTTCACCGTTGCCCGCCAGGGCTTCGCGCCAGCGGCGGGGCATGTCGGCGATGGCTTCGGAGGCACCGGTCAGGGCGCCGTGCAGTGCGTATTTGGCGCCGCCGTGGATGATCCCCTGGGACTTCACGCTTTGCCCGCCACCGAGGGTGGCGCTTTCCACCAATACCGTGGAAAAGCCCTGGCGGCGCAGGCGCGCATTGAGCCAGAGGCCGGCAACCCCGGCGCCGACAATCAGAACGTCGGTGGAAATAACGGATGGCATGCAGCGACCTCAGTGTTCAAGACAGGCTGCGCAGTATACAGGCTCATGAAGTGAATCTTCGCCCCAACGCTCCCGGATGACAGACGCACCGCAGGAGCTGTCGAGTGGAACGAGGCTGCGAGTTTCGGCCTCAATTGAATCTCACGTGAACGCTCAGTGCCCGGCCGTTTTCGAGAACAACTGAATCACCACCACGCCCAGCACAATCAGGCCCATGCCCAGCATCGCCGGGATATCCAGTTTCTGCCCGTAGATAAACAGCGCGGCGATGCTGACCATCACGATGCCCATCCCGGCCCACACTGCATACGCGACACCCACCGGCACGGTGCGCACCACCAGCGTGAGCATCCAGAAGGCCACGCCGTAGCCGACGATCACCAGCAACAACGGGATTGGCGTGCTGAAACCCTTGATCGCTTTCATGGAAACGGTGGCGATCACTTCCGAGCAGATGGCAATGGCCAGGTAATAGTAGGCGGCGTTCATGGGTAAATCCTCGGTACAGGGGTTCAACCGCAGGAGCGAGCCTGCTCGCGAAAATCGTCAACGATAACGCAGCGTTCTCAGGTTTTTCGCGAGCAAGCTCGCTCCTACAAAGGTTGGCATTTTAGAGACTTGTCAGATGCGGTAAAGTCATTACCTATCCGAATTTAAGATGGGTTGAGCCATGAGCGTGCAGTGGAGTCTTGAGCAAATGCGCCTGTTTGTCAGCGTCGCCGAGCAGCGTTCATTTTCGGCGGTGGCGCGGGACCAGCGTCGGGCGCAATCGGCGGTCAGCAATGGGATTGCCCTGTTGGAGGCGGACCTGGGCGTATCCCTGTTTGATCGCAGCAGCGGCCGCCAGCCCCGTTTGACCGAGGCGGGCACGGCACTGCTCGAGGAGGCGCGGGAAGTCTTGCGCCAGTGCGAGCGCCTGAATGGCCGTGCCTTGTCATTGATGCGCGGTGAAGAGGCGCGCCTGCGCCTGGCCCAGGATGAAGCCATGCTCTATCAGCCGGTGCTCGATAGCCTCGAAGCGCTGGCGGGAAAATTTCCCAGCCTGGAAGTGCAGTTGTCCAGCGCCGCCCAAGGCGATGTCGCGCGCAAGCTGGTGGAGCGCAAGGCGGATCTGGGCCTGCTGTTCTATCACGATCAGATTCCCGAAGCGTTGGAGCGCCGCGTGCTGGGCAGTGTGGAGATGGTGACCGTGTGCGGTATCGGGCATCCCATGGCCAAGGAACAGTTCGTGGATTGCCAGCGCCTGGCGCAGTTTCGCCAATTGCTGATGGCGACCCAGACCAGTGTGTATCCCGGCAGCGAGGCCGCCAGCCCGCAAGTGTGGCGGGCTGACAGTTTCTACGTGCTGGCCGAATGGCTGGCGCGCGGCCTGGGTTGGGCCTGGTTGCCGCGGCATGTGGTGCAGTATCCGGCCTATCAGAACCAGATGGTCGAACTGAACAGCGAATGGACCCCGCCGGCGCTGGTGGTGGAGCTGGTCTGGCGTCGCGACGAGCCCCTCGGCCCGGCCGCGCGTTTCCTCGCCGAACGTTTTGCCGAGTGCTTGCAGGCGATCGACTGAAAAAGCCGATAAACTCCGCCGCCATGAATAGAACTCTCTACAGCTGTCTGTTTTACCTGGCGCTGCCGTTGGTGGCTTTACGTCTGTGGCTGCGGGCCCGCAAAGCGCCTGCTTACGCGAAGCGCGTGGGTGAACGCTTCTCCTGGGGCTTGCCGGTGATGCAACCCGGCGGGATCTGGGTGCATGCGGTGTCGGTGGGCGAAAGCATCGCCGCTGCGCCGATGATTCGCGGGCTGCTGGAACGTTATCCACAGCTGCCGATCACCGTCACCTGCATGACGCCCACCGGTTCCGAGCGCATCCAGGCGTTGTTCGCCAACGAGCCGCGCATCCAGCACTGCTACCTGCCGTACGATTTGCCCTGTGCGGCCAAGCGTTTTCTCGATCGCGTGCAGCCGAAACTGGCGGTGATCATGGAGACCGAACTGTGGCCCAACCATATTCACCAGTGCGCCAAACGCGGGATTCCCGTGGCATTGGCCAACGCGCGGCTGTCGGCTCGCTCGGCCAAGGGCTACGGGCGTTTCGCCAGGCTGACCGCGCCGATGCTGGCGGAAATGAGCCTGTTCGCCGTCCAGACCGAAACCGAGGCCGAGCGTTTTCGCAGCCTGGGTGCACGGCCCGAGACTGTCGAAGTCACCGGCTCGATCAAGTTCGACCTGACCATCGACCCGCAACTGCTGGCGCGCGCCGCCGCGTTGCGTGAACAGTGGCACGCCAGTGAACGCCCGGTGTGGATCGCCGCCAGCACCCACGAAGGCGAAGACGAAGTGGTGCTCGCTGCCCATCGCCAGTTGCTTGCCAGTTATCCCAATGCGTTGCTGATCCTGGTGCCGCGCCATCAGGAGCGCTTCAACCCGATGTTCGAGCTGTGCCAGCAGCAGGGTTTCGCCACGGTGCGTCGCTCCAGCGGCGAGGCGGTGACGGCGCAAACCTCGGTGTTGCTGGGCGACACCATGGGCGAGTTGCTGTTTCTGTATGCCCTGGCCGACAGCGCTTTTGTCGGCGGTAGCCTGGTTGCCACGGGCGGGCATAACCCGCTGGAACCGGCGGCCTTGGCCAAGCCGGTTATCTGCGGGCCCCACGTGTTCAACTTCCTGGAAATCAGCGCAATGATGCGTGACGCCGGTGCGTTGCAGGAAGTGGACGATGCCGAGGGTTTGGCGGTGGCGGTGCAGCGTTTGTTCGAGCTGCCGCGTGACGCGCAGAGAATGGGGCAGGCGGGGCTGGCGGTGATGCGCGCCAATCAGGGGGCGTTGAAGCGTTTGCTGGATGGGTTGGGCAGACTGCTTAACGTCTAACAACATAAATCAAATGTGGGAGCGGGCTTGCTCGCGAATGCGCAGTGTCAGTCAGCGAATAAGTCGACTGATACACCGCCTTCGCGAGCAAGCCCGCTCCCACATTGGGTTATTTGGCAGTCTTAGTAACCCGGGTTAGCCTTCAGCTGCGCCGCGGCGGCCTTGGCCAGGTCCGGCGGCAGGAAGTCCTTGTCCGGGTTGTAGTCGGCCTTCAGGTAACGCGCCAGATCCTGCAAGTCCCCCGGGTTCAACGTGCCCGCCGCCTGCTTCAAGCGCAGGTTGTCGAGGATGTAGTCGTAGCGGCTGTTGTTGTAGTTGCGCACCGAGGTGTACAGCTGGCGCTGGGCGTCCAGCACATCGACGATGTTGCGCGTGCCCACCTGGTAACCGATTTCCGTGGCTTCCACCGCGCTCTGGTTGGAGATGATCGACTGGCGGCGCGCCTGTACCTGCTCCACATCGGTGTTCACCGCGCGGTGCAGGTTGCGGGTGTTTTCCACCACCTGGCGACGCAGGCCTTCGCGCTGCTGCTCGGTCTGCCCCAGGCGGGAATAGGATTCGCGCACTTGCGAGCTGGTCAGGCCGCCGCTGTACAGCGGGATGCTCAACTGCAAGCCTACGGTGCGTTGCGAAACGTCACCGTGATACGGCTGGCCAAAGGCGCTCGGGTTGCTGAAGCCCAGGGCGTCGTTGTCACCTTTTTCATATTGCGCCACGGCATCCAGCGTCGGCGCGTGGCCGGCCTTGCGTTGCTTGAGGGTTTCTTCGGCGGCGGTGACGGCATAGTTGCTGGCCAGCAGGTTCAGGTTCTGGCGGCCGGCGGTTTCGACCCAGGCCTTGGCGTCGTTCGGCGCCGGCGGCAGCACCGGCAGCGTGTGGACGATGCCCTGGATCGAGTTGTACTGGCGGTTGGTCAGGGTGATCAGCGCTTCGAAGGCGTCGTCCACCTGACGCTGGGCCAGGATGCGGTTGGCCCGTGCGGTGTCGTAGCTGGCCTGGGATTGCAGCACGTCGGTCTTGTCCGACAGGCCGACGTCAAAGCGTTCGTTGGACTGGTCCAGCTGGCGCTTGAACGCGGCTTCTTCGGCCTTGGTGGACGCCAGGTTGTCCTGGGCCCGCAGCACGGCGAAGTAGTTTTCGGCGCTTTGCAGGATCAGGTTCTGTTCGGTGGCCGAGAGTTGCAGCGCGGCCTGCTCGTTGACGGCTTCAGCGGCTTGCAGCTGGAACCAGCGATCAGCGCGGAACAGCGGCTGGCTCAAGGTCGCGCGCCAGGAATGGGCGTCGCGGTTGACCGTGGCGGCGGGCTGGTCCAGCTGGGTGCGCACATTGTTGATGTCGGCACCGGCCGACAGGTTCGGCAGCAACCCGGCGCGGGCCTGGGGCACCACTTCTTTCTGCGCGCCGTATTGGGCTCGGGCGGCGGCCAGGTCGGCGTTGTTGTCCACCGCTTCCTGGTAGACGCTGACCAGGTCGGTTTTGGTCGTCAGGGGCGCTTCAGCTGCCCAGACCAGTCCGTTGGTCGCACAAGACACGGCAAGAGCCAGTGAAAGTTTGCGCAGCATGAGGCGATCCCTAGAATAAATATTACAGCGATAATTTGGAGCCCAAGGCTAAGGCGGCCCATTCCTGGCGTCAAGACCTCAGGCAGTCACCGAGTGTAGTGGCGCTATCACGGCACAACAATCCTGTAATTACGCCATTCATCACGATGAATGCACCGCCGTTGGCAATTTGCCTGCTCCATGGTCTAGACTGGCCGCGTTCTTGTCGGGGTGCCTTGTTGGAAGGCTGAGATCGGTAAATACCGGATCCCGTTGAACCTGATCAGGTTAGCGCCTGCGTAGGGAACAAGATTTCTCGTCACCCGGCGAGTCCTCTTGTGCTTCGTCCGGGATGTTGTTCGACAATCGAACAGCCCGTGCGCCAAGCACAGCACTGTCACAGTGCGTCCATCCGTCACAGGTTCACTCCGACAAAAATCCACCGCCTGGATAGTTGGAGAGCCCGTGATGAGCATCGAATTAAAAAGCCAAAAATCAAAAAACACCGTGCACTTGAGTGAATCGGCCAAGGTCGACTCCGGTTCCGTGCAGCCGTTTACCCGCTCGCAAAAAATCTACGTCCAGGGCACCCGTCCGGATATCCGCGTGCCGATGCGCGAAGTCAGTCTCGACGTGACCCCCACCGACTTCGGCGGCGAAATCAATGCGCCCGTAGTGGTCTACGACACCTCAGGCCCCTACACCGACCCGAACGTGATCATCGACGTGCGCAAAGGCCTGGGCGATGTGCGCTCGCCGTGGATCGAATCCCGCGGCGACACTGAGCGCCTGTCGGGCTTGAGCTCGCACTTCGGCCAACAGCGCCTGAGCGATGCCGAGCTGACCGCGCTGCGTTTTGCCCACGTGAAAAACCCGCGCCGTGCCAAGGCCGGGGCCAACGTCACCCAGATGCACTACGCCCGCAAAGGCATCATCACCGCCGAGATGGAATACGTCGCCATCCGCGAAAACATGAAGCTGGAAGAGGCCCGCGCCGCCGGCCTGCTGGACCAGCAGCACGCCGGCCACAGCTTCGGCGCCAGCGTGCCGAAAATCATCACCCCGGAATTTGTCCGCGAAGAAATCGCCCGTGGCCGCGCGATCATCCCGGCCAACATCAACCACACCGAACTGGAACCGATGATCATCGGCCGTAACTTCCTGGTGAAGATCAACGGCAACATCGGCAACAGCGCCCTGGGTTCGTCCATCGAAGAAGAAGTGGCGAAACTGACGTGGGGCATTCGCTGGGGGTCGGACACGGTGATGGACCTGTCCACCGGCAAGCACATCCATGAAACCCGCGAGTGGATCATCCGCAACTCGCCGGTGCCGATCGGTACCGTGCCGATCTACCAGGCCCTGGAAAAAGTCGGCGGCGCCGCTGAAGACCTGACCTGGGAGCTGTTCCGCGACACCCTGATCGAACAGGCCGAGCAGGGCGTCGACTACTTCACCATCCACGCCGGCGTATTGCTGCGCTATGTACCGCTGACCGCCAAGCGCGTCACCGGCATCGTGTCCCGTGGTGGTTCGATCATGGCCAAGTGGTGCCTGGCGCACCACAAAGAGAACTTCACCTACACCCATTTCGACGAAATCTGCGAAATCATGAAGGCCTACGACGTCAGCTTCTCCCTGGGAGACGGCCTGCGCCCGGGCTCGATTGCCGACGCCAACGACGCCGCACAATTCGGCGAGCTGGAAACCCTCGGCGAGTTGACCAAGATTGCCTGGAAGCACGACGTGCAAACCATGATCGAAGGCCCGGGCCACGTGCCGATGCAGTTGATCAAGGAGAACATGGACAAGCAGCTGGAGTGCTGCGACGAGGCGCCGTTCTACACCCTCGGTCCGCTGACCACCGACATCGCCCCGGGTTATGACCACATCACCTCGGGCATCGGGGCGGCGATGATCGGCTGGTTCGGTTGCGCGATGCTCTGCTACGTCACGCCGAAGGAGCATTTGGGCCTGCCGAACAAGGACGATGTGAAGACCGGGATCATCACCTACAAGATCGCGGCCCATGCGGCGGACTTGGCCAAGGGGCATCCGGGGGCGCAGATTCGTGACAACGCGTTGAGCAAGGCGCGCTTTGAATTCCGTTGGGAGGACCAGTTCAACCTGGGCCTGGACCCGGACACGGCGCGTTCTTACCACGATGAAACCTTGCCGAAGGACTCGGCCAAGGTCGCGCATTTCTGCTCGATGTGCGGGCCGAAATTCTGCTCGATGAAGATCACCCAGGAAGTGCGTGAGTACGCGGCCAACCAGCGCATTGAAGCGGTGGATGTGGACGTGGCCAAGGGACTGGCGGAGCAGGCGGAGCGGTTCAAGCAGGAAGGTAGCCAGCTGTACAAAAAGGTCTGAATCAGAACCTGTGGCGAGGGAGCTTGCTCCCGCTGGAGTGCGCAGCGCTCCCGGAATCTGGATCGGTGTCTTGACTGACACTCATCGGTTGCAGGTTTTGGGGCGGCTTCGCCGCCCAGCGGGAGCAAGCTCCCTCGCCACAGGGGACTTTGCTGATTCAAATAATAGTGTCCCTCTGAGATAACACCCTTGAGCATTCAACCCAGCACCTATTCCCCAGACATCGCAGTGCCCTTGGACAAACGCGTCTTCGGCGCCCGCGATCTCTTTTCCCTGTGGTTCTCCCTGGGCATCGGCCTGATGGTCCTGCAAACCGGTGCACTGTTGGCGCCGGGCCTGGGCCTCTCCGGTTCCTTACTGGCAATTTTCCTCGGCACTTTGGTCGGCGTGCTGTTGCTGGCCGCCGTCGGCGTGATCGGCAGCGATACCGGCCTGTCATCCATGGCCGCCCTGAAACTCAGCCTCGGCACCAAGGGCGCAAGCCTGCCGGCGCTGCTGAACCTGCTGCAGCTGATCGGCTGGGGCTCATTCGAAATCATCGTGATGCGCGACGCCGCCAGCCTGTTGGGCGCCCGCGCGTTCAGTGAAGGCAGCCTGCTGACCAGCCCATTGTTCTGGACCCTGGTATTCGGCGCCCTCGCGACCTTGCTTGCCGTCAGCGGTCCGCTGACCTTCGTGCGGCAGATCCTGCGCAAGTGGGGCATCTGGCTGCTGCTGGCCGCCTGCCTGTGGCTGACCTGGAACCTGTTTGCCAAGGCCGACCTGGCCACTCTCTGGGCCCAGGCTGGTGACGGTTCGATGCCGTTTGCCGTTGGCTTCGATATCGCGATTGCCATGCCGCTGTCCTGGCTGCCACTGATTGCCGACTACTCACGTTTCGGCAAACGCGCGAAAAACGTGTTCGGCGGCACGGCACTGGGTTTCTTCATCGGCAACTTCTGGCTGATGAGCCTTGGCGTGGCCTACACCCTGGCGTTTGCGCCGAGCGGTGAAGTGAATGCGTTGCTGCTGGCATTGGCCGGAGCCGGCCTGGGGATTCCGCTGCTGCTGATCCTGTTGGATGAATCAGAAAACGCGTTCGCCGATATTCACTCGGCGGCGGTGTCCAGCGGGATTCTGTTGCGCTTGAAAGTCGAGCACCTGGCATTGGCCATTGGCGTTATCTGCACGCTGATCGCCTGCTTTGCACCGTTGGCGCAGTACCAGAACTTCCTGCTGCTGATCGGCTCGGTGTTCGCGCCGCTGTTCGGCGTGGTGCTGGTGGATCACTTCATCCTGCGCCGTCGTGGCCATGGTGTTGCCGCCAACCTGCGCTGGCCGGCACTGCTGGCGTGGCTTGGAGGGATCAGCACCTATCACCTGTTGGCGAATCTGTACCCGGATGTCGGCGCGACCCTGCCGGCGCTGGTGCTGGCAGGGCTGTTGCACTTTATCCTGGGCCGGGCCTTCAGTGGCGTGCGGGCACCAGCTCAGGCTTGATCACGCCGGTGAGGCGCGCATAGGGGATGGTCATTTCGATCAGCCCCAATGCGTACGGCGCGATGGTGGTCACGTTGTACTTGAGCACCACGCCATTGCTGGTCAGCGCCACATTCGGGGTTTTCTGGAACGGCCAGTTCTTCACGAACTCCGGGTCACGGTCCATCTGCGAGTTGATCAGCCAGTTGTTGTGGGCGACTTTCGCGGTCTTCCAGAATGCATCTTCCTGGCCCGGCAACAGCATGTCGGTCAGGCTCAGCTCTTTGTGCAGCAGGCGTGAATAGTTGATGAAGCCGCGGCCCGGCTCGCCGTGGGCGGTGCCGGTGTCCAGGTAGCTGGACACTTCGATGATCACCAGTCCGTCATGCTGCTCACGTACCTTGGCCTGCAAGTACATGCTGTTGCGGTCAGGGGACTCACGCAAGAACTTGTCGCGGTAGGCGTTCAGGGTGGCGGGCATGGCCTGGCCAGGTGAAGTGCGGGCCATCTGCAGCAGGCGCTGTTCGATGATCTGGTCCAACTGCGGCTCGGACGGGAAGTGCACGGTATCGATGTTTACCAGCGGGCAATCCGGACTGCTGCAGCCGGGTTTGATCTGCTCGGAGGCGTCGGCGGTGGTGTCCAGCGGCTTCAGATAGGCCGGTTGGAACAGGCTCTGGCAAGCACCCAGGGTCAAGGCGATACAGGCCACGGAGGCGATTTTTAAAAGCGACATGTGTGTCCTTCATAAATCGAGGAAAGGTGAAAATGTGGAGCTTCGACTCCCGACAAGGCAGTCAGTTCGCCACTAAGCTGATTAGAGTGAGTTTGACGCCCGCCGTCTATCCCGGCAACCGGAAAGGGGCTGCATCAAGGGGCACGAGCGCGTTAGGATGGCGCGATGTCGAGGCCGCCTCGACACCGCAAGGCAATAAACGAGGGTTGATATGACGGACACAGCGAAATCGACGCCGAGCAAGGTCGAGATTGTTCAGCGCGACAATGCCTACAAGGGCTTCTACAAACTGGATCGGCTGAAACTGCGGCACGAGAAGTTTGATGGCGGCATGAGCCGTGAGCTCAATCGCGAAGTCTTTGTGCGTCATGACGCCGTGTGTGTACTGCCCTACGACCCGCAGCGCGATGAAGTGGTGCTGATCGAGCAGTTTCGCGTCGGCGCCATGGGGCGTACCGACAACCCGTGGCTGATCGAAATGGTCGCCGGCCTGATCGACAAGGATGAGCAACCGGAGGAGGTTGCACACCGCGAAGCCGAGGAGGAAGCTGGCCTTACATTCTCCGCACTCTGGCCGATCACCAAGTACTTTCCGTCGCCGGGTGGCAGCACCGAATTTGTCCACTTGTTCCTGGGCCGTTGCGAAAGCGCCGGGGCCGGTGGCGTCCATGGACTGGAAGAGGAAGCCGAAGATATCCGCGTCACCGTCTGGGCCTTTGAAGACGCCCTGCAGGCGGTACGTGACGGTAAAATTTCCAACGCAGCGAGCATTATTGCCCTGCAATGGCTTGCGCTTAATCGCGCGGAAGTGAGGGGGTTATGGCAGTAAAGGCACGGGAGCGATATCGGGTTGACCTGATCGGGCTGCAAGCAGCCTGCGAGGCCAACTATGCACGGCTGATGCGGCTGCTGCCGGACATGCGCCACACCCCCGAGGCGCGGCGCATTGCCGTGACCCACGGCGACCAGATGCTCGGCGTGCTGACCCTGGAAGTGATCGTGAACTGCCCGTACACCACCACTTTGCGGGTGCGTCAGGAGCACAGCCTGCCGTGGCTGCCGGTGCCGCAGCTGGAAGTGCAGGTGTACCACGACGCACGCATGGCCGAAGTGATCAGCGCCGAACATGCACGACGCTTTCGCAGCATCTATCCTTACCCCAACGTGTTCATGCACCAACCCGATGAGAAAGCACAGCTCAATGTGTTCCTCGGTGAATGGTTGAGTCACTGCCTGGCCCTGGGCCACGAGTTCGAAGTCGTTCGATAGATGTGAACTGCGTCCGCTTCACGGGTTTCCTCTTTGTGTCCTGCCCCAGCATAATCGCCTCAAATGTCCATTCCTGTGATCACGCCCTGGGAGAACGCCTTGCCGAGCGTATCCGCCATGAACCCTGACGCTTCGGCGTTGCTGGTGCAGTTGTCCGACAGTCACCTGTTTGCTGAGGCGGACGGCGGCCTGCTGGGCATGAATACCCGCGAGAGCCTGCAACGGGTGATCGACACGGTGTTGGTGCAGCAGCCGCAGATTGATCTGGTGCTGGCCACCGGGGATTTGTCCCAGGACGGTACGCTGGAGTCGTATCAGGCGTTTCGTGACATGACGCGGCAGATTCAGGCGCCGGCGCGCTGGATCCCGGGGAATCACGATGAGCCGCAGGTGATGCTGCAAGCGGCGATCAACAGTGCGTTGCTGGAACCGGTGGTGGATGTGGGTAACTGGCGGATTACCCTGCTGGACTCGGCGGTGCCGGGCTCGGTGCCGGGGTATTTGCAGGACCAGCAACTGCAACTGTTGGCGCAATCGTTGAGTGAGGCGCCGACTCGGCATCATCTGGTGTGTTTTCACCATCATCCGGTGTCGATTGGGTGCGCTTGGATGGAGCCCATCGGTTTGCGCAATCCTGAGGCGTTGTTTGCGGTGCTGGATCGGTTTCCGCAGGTGCGGGCGGTGCTTTGGGGGCATGTGCATCAGGAAATTGACCGGGAGCGCAATGGGGTGCGTTTGTTGGCTTCGCCTTCTACCTGTATTCAGTTCGCTCCCGGGAGTGAGGATTTCAGCGTGAGTGAGCAGGCACCCGGGTATCGCTGGCTGCGGTTGCATGCCGACGGGCGGTTGGAAACCGGTGTGGAGCGGGTGCAGGGCTTCGCGTTTCAGGTGGATTACGGTAGCAACGGCTACTGAGATTTCCCTGTAAACTGCGCCTCTTTGGCAGACCCACAGAGGACCCGGAATGTCCGCATCGATCTTGTATATCCACGGTTTCAACAGCGCACCAGCCTCCAACAAGGCCAGCCAGTTGATCACCGTGATGGACAGCCTCGGTCTGGCCGACCAACTGCGCGTGCCGGCCCTGCATCACCACCCCCGCCAGGCGATCCCCCAGTTGGAGGCGGCTATCCGTGACCTCGGAAGGCCACTGCTGGTAGGCAGCTCACTCGGCGGCTACTATGCAACCCATCTTGCCGAACGCCATGGCCTCAACGCCTTGCTGGTCAACCCGGCAGTCAGCCCTCATCGGATGTTCGACGGTTACCTGGGCACCCAGAAGAACCTCTACACCGATGAGACCTGGGAGCTGACCCACGACCACGTCGCGGCCCTGGCCGAGCTGGAAGTGCCGGCGCCCCAGGACGCCCAGCGTTATCAGGTGTGGTTGCAGACCGGCGATGAAACACTGGATTATCGCCTCGCCCAGCAGTATTACCGGGCCTGTGCCTTGCGCATCCAGGCCGGTGGCGATCACGGTTACCAGGGCTTCGCCCAACAGTTGCCGGCGCTGTTGAGTTTTGCCGGCATAGGCTCCGATCAGTACCAATCCTTCGATTTCACCGCATTGTGAAACCGCAGGTTACTTTTTAATCGAACGACTCACGACGAGACCCCATGGCCACTCCCAGCGCTAGCTCTTATAACGCCGACGCCATCGAAGTCCTCTCGGGCCTCGACCCGGTGCGCAAACGCCCCGGCATGTACACCGACACCAGTCGGCCGAACCACCTTGCCCAGGAAGTCATCGACAACAGCGTCGACGAAGCCTTGGCCGGGCACGCCAAGTCGGTACAAGTCATCCTTCACGCCGACCATTCCCTGGAAGTGTCCGACGACGGTCGTGGCATGCCGGTGGACATTCACCCGGAAGAGGGTGTGTCGGGCGTCGAGCTGATCCTCACCAAGCTGCACGCCGGCGGCAAGTTCTCCAACAAGAACTACCAGTTCTCCGGTGGCTTGCACGGCGTGGGTATTTCCGTGGTCAACGCCTTGTCGAACCACGTACGGGTCAAGGTCAAGCGGGACGGCAACGAGTATCAGATGACTTTCGCCGATGGCTACAAGGCCACCGACCTGGAAGTGATCGGCACCGTTGGCAAGCGCAACACCGGCACCAGCGTGTACTTCGCGCCGGACCCGAAATACTTCGATTCACCCAAATTCTCCATCAGCCGCCTCAAGCATGTGCTCAAGGCCAAGGCTGTTCTGTGCCCGGGCCTGCTGGTCAGCTTTGAAGACAAAGGCACCGGCGAAAAGGTCGAGTGGCATTACGAAGACGGCCTGCGTTCCTACCTGGAAGACTCTGTCAGCGAATTCGAGCGCCTGCCGAACGAGCCGTTCTGCGGCAGCCTGGCGGGTAATAAAGAAGCCGTGGACTGGGCCTTGTTGTGGCTGCCGGAAGGTGGCGACAGCGTCCAGGAAAGCTACGTCAACCTGATCCCGACGGCCCAGGGCGGTACCCACGTCAACGGTTTGCGCCAGGGCTTGCTGGATGCCATGCGCGAATTCTGCGAATACCGCAGCCTGCTGCCGCGCGGCGTGAAGCTGGCGCCGGAAGACGTCTGGGAGCGGATCGCGTTCGTCCTGTCGATGAAAATGCAGGAGCCGCAATTCTCCGGCCAGACCAAGGAGCGCCTGTCGTCCCGTGAGGCAGCGGCGTTCGTCTCCGGGGTGGTCAAGGATGCCTTCAGCCTGTGGCTCAACGAACACCCTGAATTGGGCCTGGCCCTGGCGGAGTTGGCGATCAACAACGCCGGCCGTCGCCTGAAGGCCAGCAAGAAAGTCGAACGCAAGCGCATTACCCAGGGGCCGGCACTGCCTGGCAAGCTGGCGGACTGCGCCGGGCAAGACCCGATGCGCTCCGAGCTGTTCCTGGTGGAAGGTGATTCTGCCGGCGGTTCCGCCAAGCAAGCGCGGGACAAGGAATTCCAGGCGATCCTGCCCCTGCGCGGCAAGATCCTAAACACCTGGGAAGTCGATGGCAGCGAAGTACTGGCCAGCCAGGAAGTGCACAACATTGCCGTGGCCATCGGTGTCGACCCAGGCGCGGCGGACATGAGTCAGCTGCGCTACGGCAAGATCTGCATCCTCGCCGACGCCGACTCCGACGGCTTGCACATTGCGACCTTGCTCTGTGCATTGTTCGTCCAGCACTTCCGCCCATTGGTGGATGCCGGTCACGTCTATGTCGCCATGCCGCCGCTGTACCGCATCGACCTGGGCAAAGAGATTTTCTACGCCCTGGACGAAGCCGAGCGCGATGGCATTCTCGACCGCCTGGTGGCCGAGAAGAAACGCGGCAAGCCGCAGGTCACCCGATTCAAGGGCCTGGGTGAGATGAACCCGCCGCAGCTGCGGGAAACCACCATGGACCCGAACACTCGGCGCCTGGTGCAGTTGACCCTGGAAGATTTCGCCGCCACCTCGGAAATGATGGACATGTTGCTGGCGAAGAAACGCGCGCCGGATCGCAAGAACTGGCTGGAGTCCAAGGGCAACCTGGCCGAGGTTCTGGGCTGATGCGCAGCAGTTTCGCCCTGGCGATTCTGTTGTTGAGCGGGTTGGCGACCGCCTCGGTGGTCGCGGCGCCCGTGGCTGAGCTGAAGCTGTTGTCGGAACACCCGGTGGAAGGCATGCGCGGCGGTAACCTGTCGGGCCTGGCCTTATGCGGTAGCGAATTGTGGACAGTCTCCGATCGCGATGACGACCAGATCTACCGGCTCGATACCGCCGGTGACGTCTGGAAAGCAGAGACATACGAGATTGATGTGCCGCCGGTGCCGGCGTCGGGTTTGCCCTTTGGCCTGCGCTCACGCACCAGGGCGGCTTCGTTGATTCGCGGTGGTGATCTGGATTTTGAAGGCATCAGCTGCGATGCGGCGGGTAACCGTTACATTGTCAGCGAAGCCCACGCGGCGGTTCTCAGGGTGCCTTTCTCCTCAGAACACGGTGAAACGGAGTGGCTGAAGATCGCCCCGGGCATGGTTCGCGAAGCTCGGGCCAGTGGCATGTTGCTGCACTTCAACGCGCTGTTTGAAGGCATCGTGGTGAACCCGGAAGGCAATCAAATCTGGCTCGCAGCAGAGCGTGAGCGGCGCGGGTTGATCTCCATCAAGCGCCCGCAAACCCTCTGGGATTGTGACGGCCCTTGTGTATTGCTGAGCGAGGCCGGCCAGGAGATGCAGCCGGCGCAGTTTCCGGGCGCCAAGGCGGTGTCCAAGGACTTTGCCGACCTGGCGCTGTTCAATGGCAAGCTGTTTACCCTGGAGCGCAATGCGTTTCAGGTGTGTCGCCGGGATGCGGTCACGGCCCAGGTGGAGTTGTGCTGGTCGTTTGCCGATGAAGCGCTGACGCCGAATCGGCGTTATGCCCAGGCCTATGGATTGGCCGAAGCCTTGGTGGTGGACGCTGACGGTGCCTGGATCGGCATCGACAACAACTTCGGTGCCCGCGCCGATGGCGAAAAGCGGCCGGTGGTCTATCGTTTCGCCGCCCCTGCGGGTGGCTGGAGCGCCAAGCCATGAGTGCGCAACCACCCGGCAAGCGCGCCGGGCGTGTGTTGATGTTCGTCGCGTGGGGCGCCGGCCTGTTTTTGGCGACACGATTTTTTGGGCAGTGGGAAGCGCGACAGGAAAACCCCAATGCCGTGGTGACCTCGGAGCAGCACGAGGGTTATATCGAAGTAAAACTGCTGGGCAACGGCCAAGGGCATTTTGTCGCCACTGGCCAGATCAACGGCAAGCCGGTGCAGTTCATGCTCGACACCGGGGCCACCGACGTGGCGGTTCCGGCTGAATTGGCCGACCGTCTCGGGCTTGAACGCGGCATGCCGGTTGGCGTGAGTACGGCCAACGGGCGAACCCAGGGCTTTCGGACCGAGTTGGGCCGTCTGCAACTGGGCGATATCGTCCTTCGGGACGTGCGCGCCATCGTGGTACCGGGTTTGGGCGATGAACAGGTATTGCTGGGCATGAGTGCATTGAAACAACTTGAATTTACCCAGCGCAGCGGCACTTTGCTGCTGCGCCAGACCAAACAATGATGAGGCCCGCATGAGTGACATCCTTGCAGACAGCTTAGATGGCGTTGAACGCCGGTCGCTGGCTGACTTCACCGAAAATGCCTACCTCAACTACTCCATGTACGTGATCATGGACCGTGCCTTGCCGCATATCGGCGACGGCCTGAAGCCCGTACAGCGGCGCATTATCTATGCGATGAGTGAGTTGGGCCTGGACGCTGACTCCAAGCACAAGAAGTCGGCGCGTACCGTCGGTGACGTGCTCGGTAAATTCCACCCTCACGGCGACTCGGCGTGCTACGAAGCCATGGTGCTGATGGCCCAGCCGTTCAGCTACCGCTACACGCTGGTGGACGGCCAGGGTAACTGGGGTGCGCCGGATGATCCGAAGTCCTTCGCCGCCATGCGTTACACCGAAGCGCGTCTGTCGCGGTATTCGGAAGTGCTGCTCAGCGAACTGGGCCAGGGCACGGCCAACTGGGGCCCGAACTTTGACGGCACCCTCGACGAGCCGCTGGTGTTGCCGGCACGTTTGCCCAATATCCTGCTCAATGGCACCACGGGTATCGCCGTGGGCATGGCCACTGACGTACCGCCCCACAACCTGCGGGAAGTGGCCAGCGCCTGCGTGCGCCTGCTGGATGAGCCGAAGGCTACGGTCGAACAGCTCTGCGAGCATATCCAGGGCCCGGATTACCCGACCGAAGCAGAAATCATCACGCCTCGCGCCGACCTGCTGAAAATCTACCAGACCGGTAAAGGCTCGGTGCGCATGCGCGCCGTGTACCACATCGAAGACGGCGACATCATCGTCACGGCGCTGCCGCACCAAGTGTCCGGCGCCAAGGTGCTGGAGCAGATTGCCGCGCTGATGCAGGCCAAGCCGTCGAAGCTGCCGCAAGTCGCCGACCTGCGTGACGAGTCCGACCACGAAAACCCGTGCCGCATCGTGATCATCCCGACCAACAGCCGGGTCGACCATGAAGTGCTGATGCAGCATCTGTTCGCCAGCACCGAGCTGGAGTCCAGCTATCGGGTCAACATCAACATCATTGGCCTGGATGGCAAGCCGCAGTTGAAGAACCTGCGGGCTTTGCTGGTGGAATGGCTGGAATTCCGGGTGCAGACCGTGCGTCGCCGCCTGCAATTCCGCCTGGACAAGGTCGAACGCCGCCTGCACCTGTTGGACGGCTTGCTGATCGCTTACCTCAACCTGGATGAAGTGATCCATATCATCCGTACCGCCGAGCACCCGAAGGCCGAGCTGATCGCGCGCTTCGAACTCAGCGAAATCCAGGCCGACTACATCCTCGACACCCGTCTGCGTCAGTTGGCGCGACTGGAAGAGATGAAGCTGCGGGACGAACAGGACGCGCTGCTCAAGGAACAAGCCAAGCTCCAGGCCCTGCTGGGCAGCGAGGCCAAGCTGAAGAAGCTGGTGCGCACCGAGCTGATCAAGGACGCCGAAACCTATGGCGACGACCGCCGCTCGCCGATTGTCGAGCGCGCCGAAGCCAAGGCCCTGACCGAAACCGAGCTGCTGCCCAACGAGAAAATTACCGTCGTTCTGTCGGAAAAGGGTTGGGTTCGCTCAGCCAAAGGGCATGATATTGACGCCACCGGCCTGTCTTACAAGGCTGGCGACGGTTTCAAAACCGCGGCGGCGGGGCGTTCCAACCAGTTTGCGGTGTTTATCGACTCCACCGGTCGCAGTTACTCGGTGCCGGCGCACACCTTGCCATCGGCGCGGGGGCAGGGCGAGCCATTGACCGGACGCCTGACACCGCCGCCGGGTGCGAATTTTGAGTGCGTGCTGCTGCCGGACGATGACTCGTTGTACGTCATCGCTTCCGATGCGGGCTATGGGTTCGTGGTCAAAGGTGAAGACCTGCAGGCCAAGAACAAGGCGGGCAAGGCGTTGTTGAGCCTGCCGAACAACGCCAAGGTGATCCTGCCGCGTCCGGTGGAAGACCGTGAAGGCAACTGGCTGGCGTCGGTGACGACCGAAGGGCGCCTGCTGGTGTTCAAGATCAGCGATTTGCCGCAGTTGGGCAAAGGCAAGGGCAACAAGATCATTGGTATTCCCGGGGAGCGGGTGGCCAGTCGCGAAGAGTACGTGACCGACATCGCCGTGATCCCGGAAGGCTCGACCCTGGTGTTGCAGGCCGGCAAGCGCACGTTGTCACTGCGCCCTGACGACCTCGAGCACTACAAGGGTGAGCGGGGTCGTCGTGGCAATAAACTGCCGCGCGGCTTCCAGCGAGTGGACGCTTTACTGGTGGAAACGCCCGTTTAAGGCGATATAGAGCGCCCGATCTACGATTTAACCCGTAGATCGACGCTTTCGCGCTGGAGTCATGGCGCATATTCACGGATGATATGGCCTTTCCAGCGCCGGCGTGGCTGAGCGCGTACAGGTTATTTTTGAGTATTACATTGTGGTTCGCCTTGTGGCAGCCACCTGGATGGGATGATGACTGCTCCGCGCCTTCCTTTATTTTTGTTGCTCGCTGGCCTTTTGGGCCTGGCGGGTTGCAGCACACACCAACCGGTGTCGCTGTATCAGCTGGACAGTGGAAGTCCGGCTCAGCCTGCACAAAGTGCCGGCATGGCTGTATTGCTTGGCCCTGTTGTAGTGGCCGACTATCTGCAACGTGAAACCCTGCTGCAACGTCAGAACGACGGCAGCCTGCAAGGTTCCACCGATGGCCGCTGGGCCGGTAGCCTTTCGTCCGACATCAATCAGTTGATGTTGCGCCAGGTGGCTGGCCACCTGGACAGCCAGCGTGTGGTATTGGCGCCGGCGCCGTTGGGTTTTGCCCCGGACGTACAGGTGCTGCTGACCATTACGCGACTGGACTCGGGCGTTTCGCAGCCCGCTATCCTCGACGCGCAATGGCGCCTGATTGACCGTCGTGGCCAGGTGCGGGATAACCGCATCGTGCACTTGCAGGAAGAGCACAGCGGCAGCACCGCGTCCCAGGTCCAGGCCCAGGGTGTGTTGCTGCAACGTTTGGCTGACCAGCTGTCGGTGGCCCTCAAACCATTGGCCAATCAGCCAGCGGTGGCAGAAGCGCCACGCAAACAAGCCCCGGCGCAGCCCAAGGCTGCGGCACCGGAGAAGCCGAAGATGCCGATGGCCGTGCCGATTCGCACCGATATGGAAGTGTTCAGGTTCTGACCTGAATACAGACCAACAAAAAGGCCCGCTGATGAGCGGGCCTTTTGTTTGTGCGGGATTTGAGCGGTACGCAGATCTAATGTGGGAGCGGGCTTGCTCGCGAAGGCGGCGGATCAGTCGATACATAGGCTGACTGACAGGCCGCTTTCGCGAGCAAGCCCGCTCCCACATTGATTTGCGTTGTTCTTTAGTTCTTCGCCCGCGTCTCATGCATCCGCGCCAGCTGGCGCTCAAGCATCGACGGGTAAGGCTCCATCAACCGCTCCACACAGCACGCACCTTCAGGGCTGGCAATCGGGCGGATCCGCGCACGCTGGCGAATCAGCACGTCGTCACTGATCTTGCGTTCCACCAGCAGCAGGTTGCGGCTGTGTTGCGACAAGGCCAGCGCATCCTGGGCAATCTCGGTCAGGAGCAGATCGATCTGGCTCATGCCATACAGATCGTCGCCCACCGTCAGGCCCAATTGCAGTTGCAGGGTGATGCCGCTGTCGGCCACTTCGATTTGCAGCGCATGGCCCAGGGCCCGCAGCAGTTCACCGCAGCAGATGGCGTTGGTCAGGTAGTCTTCGCCGCTGTCTTCGCTGTGGAACAGCATCAAGGTGCTGCCGTCGTTCAGGGTGTGCAGTTCGCTCTGATACAGCGAGGCCGCCTGGTCGAGGCAGTCACGATAACGTTCCAGCAGCTCGGTCAGGCGTGCCCGCGGCAAGCGACGCAGTTGATCCTGTGCGCCCAGTTGCACGGCCAATACGGCGCTGTGCTGGGGCTGGGTGCTGCGCACCGGAGCAGGCTGCACAGCAGGAGCGGTTGGCACTGAAGTATCGCGAAGATCGGCGAACGGGTCTTCTTCGTCCAGTTCGTCTTCTTCTGCCTTGATCACATGACGGGTCGCCGGCTTTTGGGCCGCTACCGGCGCAGACTCGTCGAAGCTCGGGTCCCGCAGGTTGCGCACTTCAAACTCGGGCTCGTCGTCTTCGTAGTCGGTGTCGTCGAACTCGGGCTCGGGTTCAACCTCGGGCACTACGGGCTCCGGCGCGAAGCTGGTGTGCAGTTGGCGGGCGAGGTCGCCGATTTCGTCCTGGCGGTCGGTGGCCGGGGTGTGTTCATCGATATCCCGCAGCCAGATGCGCAGTTGCATCAGTGGCGTGGAGATATGCCGGCCCAGGCGCAGGCTCAAGGCCAGGGACAGTGCCAGCAGGATCGCACTCAAGATACCCATGCTTTGCAGGCTGATGGTCATCGGCTGCTGGAACTGTTGCATGTCCAGGCTGATGCGCAGTTGGCCGGCCTTCACGTCCTGAAACGTGATATTGCTCTGGTACAGGCCTTCGGCTTCACCCAGCAGGCCGTTTTTCGGGCGTTGCCCGGCTTCGGCCATGATCCGGTTGTCCACGCTATAGATAGCGGCGTGGGCCACTAGCGGGTTCTTGGTCAGGTTGTTGAGCAGCACGTTGAGGCTGAGGATGTCGTTGGACACCAACAACTCAGTCGCCGAGGTGGCGGTCTGGGTGGTCAGGCTCTCGCCCAAAGCGTCGGCTTGCTCGTGCATGGCCTGCTTGAACTGCAAACCCATCACGCAGGCGTAGATGACCAGGGCCAGGGCGACCAGGATCACGTTATGGCTGGCGATGCGTAATGCGATCGGTACACGGCGGTGGCGCAGTGCCCGGAAGATCAGCAGGAAGAAGTTATCGGTTTTTACTGGCGTGGGCCGGTTCACTTAAGCTCGGCTCTTTAGTCCGTGAAGTTGACGCGCAGTATAGCGACAGGCCCAAGACCGGCAAAGCGCTGGCTGTGCCCGATGGTCACTGAAAGTGGGTAGAATGCGGTTTTTTTCCAGCTCGGGGGTGCGCTTTGCGCGAAATTGTCCTGATTAACATCACAGGTGAGGACCGTCCGGGTCTCACCGCAGCCATTACCGGTGTTCTGGCCCAGGGTGGTGTGAACATTCTCGACATCGGCCAGGCAGTGATTCACGACACGCTGTCGTTCGGCATCCTGGTGGAAATTCCCAGCACCGAGCAAGCCTCGTCCGTGCTCAAGGACATCCTGTTTACGGCGTATAAGCTCGATCAGCAGGTGCGTTTCACCCCGGTGTCCGAAGAGGATTACCAGAGCTGGGTGGCCGGCCAGGGCAAAAAACGCCACATCGTGACCCTGTTGACCCGCAAGGTGACGGCCGAGCAATTGCAGCGTGTCAGTTCGATCACGGCTCAGTACGGTTTGAATATCGACCACATTGACCGTCTGTCGGGTCGTATGCCGTTGGACACGCCGGCGGACAAGGGCAAGGGCTGCATTGAGTTCTCCGTACGCGGTGAGCCGGCAGATCCTCAGGCCCTGCGTGCCGAATTCCTGAGCGTTGCCCAGGAGCTGAATGTCGATATCGCCTTCCAGGAAGACTCGCTGTTCCGCCGCAATCGCCGCCTGGCGGTGTTCGACATGGATTCGACGCTGATCGAAGCCGAAGTCATCGACGAATTGGCCAAGGCTGCCGGTGTAGGCGAGCAGGTTTCGGAAATTACCGAGCGTGCCATGGCTGGTGAGCTGGATTTCCGAGCCAGCTTCAAGGAGCGCCTGGCGCTGCTCAAGGGCCTGGATGTGAGCGTACTGGACTCCATCGGCGCCTCGCTGCGCCTGACCGAAGGCGCCGAAACCCTGTTCGCCGAACTCAAGCGCCTGGGCTACAAGACCGCGATCCTGTCGGGCGGTTTCACTTACTTCGCCAAGCAATTGCAGGCCAAGCTGGGTATCGACTATGTGTTCGCCAACGAGCTGGAAGTGGTGGACGGCAAGGTGACGGGTGTGGCCGTGGAGCCGATTGTCGACGCACAGCGTAAGGCTGACCTGTTGCGGGAATTGGCACACAAGGAAGGGTTGCGTCTGGAGCAGACCATTGCGGTCGGCGACGGGGCAAATGACTTGCCGATGCTGGCGATTGCCGGGTTGGGTGTGGCGTTCCGGGCCAAGCCGCTGGTCAAGCAATCGGCCAAGCAGGCGATTTCGACTTTAGGGCTGGATGGCGTGTTGTACCTGTTGGGGTTCCGCGATCGCGACGGTCAGCTCTGAAGATCGTTCCCACGCTCTGCGTGGGAACGCCGCCCTGGACGCTCCGCGTCCGATTTTGAGGTTGGGACGCGGAGCGTCCCGGGATGCATTCCCACGCGGAGCGTGGGAATGATCGCTAGGTCAGGCTTTCGGCAAACCCATGCCCTGGCCCATCTGCACCGGCGTCCCCGCCTGCAGTGCTTCCGACCATTGAACCTGGTCCGGCCCAAACAGCACGATTGCCGTCGAACCCAGCTTGAAGCGCCCCAGTTCCGCACCTTTTTCCAGGTGGATCGGCCCACGGGCAGCTTCGTCATAACGGAAGGTTTTCAGCTCGCGTTTTGGCGGCGTTACCAAGCCTGCCCAAACCGTTTCAATCGACGCCACGATCATCGCGCCAACCAGCACCACGGCCATCGGGCCGCGTTCGGTGTCGAAGATGCAGGCAACACGCTCGTTACGCGCAAACAGTTCCGGCACATTTTCGGCCGTGGTCTGGTTCACCGAGAAGATTCGGCCAGGGATGTAAACCATTTCCCGCAGGGTGCCGGCCAATGGCATATGCACCCGGTGGTAGTCCTTCGGCGACAGGTAAACAGTGGCGAAATCGCCGCCCATGAACGGCGCAGCCACCGCCGCATCGCCGCCCAGCAATTCCAGCACGCTGAAGCTGTGGCCCTTGGCCTGGAACACCCGGCCATGTTCAATCGGGCCCAACTGGCTGACAGCGCCATCGGCCGGGCTCAACACCGCGCCTGGGGTCTGATCCAGCGGCCGTGCACCGTCTTTCAACGCGCGGGTGAAGAAGGCGTTGAAGTGCTCGTAAGCCGTCACGTCTTCAACCAGGGCCTGGGACATGTCCACTTGATAACGCTTGGCAAACCAGCTGGTGAACGCATTCTTGAACCAGCGCACGCGGCATTCGGCAATGCAACCGGCCAGACGCGACAGCAGGTGGTGGGGCAGCAAGTACTGGCTGAGGATGAACAACTGCTTTTTCATTAACTGTCCTTAAACCTTAAATCTCAACGGGGGTGTCGGGGTGGTTACCCCATTCGCCCCAGGAACCGGCATAACCTTTGACTCGCGGATAACCGAGCGCCTTGGCCACCAGGTAGGTGAAGCCAGAACGGTGGTGAGTCTGGCAGTGGGTGATGATTTCTTTGTCGCGGGTCAGCCCGAGGTCTTCGAGGATCTGCGGCATGTCGCGGCGGATGCGCAGTTGGCGTGCCTTGTCCATGCCGGCGGTCCATTCGAAGTTCACCGCGCCCGGGATGTGTCCACCCTTGGCCGCGAGGACTTTCTCGCCGGAGTATTCCAGCGGGCCACGGGCGTCCCAGATGCCGAGGTCGGCAGCGCCGAGACGGCTTTGCAGGTATTCGCGGGTGGCGGTGGGTTCTTCATGCAACGTCAGGCTGACCGGGCCGCCGGCGCTGGCCGGTACCTCGGTGGACACTGGGTGTTTTTCTTCCAGCCACGCCAGCAGGCCGCCGTCGAGGTAGTGGTATTTCTTGTGGCCGATGACGTCGAGCATCCAGATGAATCGCCCGGCCCAGCCACCGCCTTCGTCGTCATACACCACGTAAGTGGCATCCGGGGTGTGGCCCAGTTCGCCGAACAGCTTTTCCAGATCGGCCTTGCCCGGCAGCAGGCCCGGTGCCGGTGGCTGGCCCAGTTGGGTGCGTTTTGGATCAACGAAACGTGCGCCGGGGATATGCCCTTCGGCGTAACGCGCAGTGCTGGTGAGGTCCACCAGGATCAGGTGTTCGGCATCGAGGCGACCGAGCAGGTCACTGGCCTCGATGACCAGCGGCAAGCCAGAGAAGTCAGGCATGTGAGGTCTCCTGGGCATAAAAATTGGGCGCTAAGGGAGGGCGATTGTAGCGCAAGCGTCAGGCACTGCGGTTGGTAAAGCTGTGCAGGGCCTTTTCGATGCATTGGGCGGTTTTGCCGAAGGCCTGCACGGTGGTTTCCGAGAACGGCCCGCCGCCCTGGTCGGCCACCATCAGCATCACCACCCGGCCATTGCAGCTCAGGGAGCGCAGCAGCAGGTGTTCGCCCTTGAACAGGCGGCGCAGCTCCGGCGGCAGCAGTGCCGAGAACTGGGCGTGGTTGTCGGGGTTGAGGCGCACCTGGGCGGACTTGGCCAGCAGGCGTTGCAGCAGGGTGCTTTGCGCCACGTCGAGGCTCATGTGGTCGGCGTCCTTCGGCAGGCCGTCGACTTGATGCACACGCAAGGTGCTCAAGGTTTTGTCCGCCATCAGCAGCATCACCCGTTGCATGCCGCAGGCCACGAGGGCTTCCTTGGCGCAGGTGGTCAGGTGCATGGCATTGGCAAAGCGGCTCGGCTCTACGAGCAATTCGGTGCAGCGCTTGCGCCAGATCGCCAGGGACTCGGCGGTGGGCGGGGGGGCCGGCAGCAAACCGTGGTGAACGCGCTGCACATCCCATGGCCAGATCAACGACAGCGCCGGGTGCCACAGGTCGCGCATCAGGGTGCTGCGGGCGCTGATCGCCGCGTGTTGGTGGGACTGTTGCTGCACTTCGGCCAACGGTTGTTGCAGGTAAAGCGCAGTGAGGTATTGCCAGCGCTGGGTGTGCGGGCAGGTCCAGGACTCCTGCGCCGCCAGCGCCAGGCCGTTGGCCAACAGCACAGTGTTGGCCGGCTGGTTCAGCCAGCGACGCAGGTTCGGGTCGGCATCCAGCAACTGCTGTTGGCGCAACGGCTCGTCTTCACGGGCAATGCTCAGCGCCTTGACCAGCAAGCGTTGTTCCGTCAGCAGCAACGTATAACCCTGGGATACCCAGATCGGCAGGCGCCAGGTGTTGGTCAACCCGAGGCACAGGTCCAGCAGGCGTACGCCGAACAGCTCCTGTTCGACTGTGCGGGCCGATTCACCCTTGTGGATCACCCGCAGCTCCCATTCTTCCAGCAGCTTGGGATAGGCAATCGCCATCGGCCACAGCGGCGAAAGGAACAGCAGGCTGCCCCAGTGAATGTCTTGCCATAATCGCGCCAGGCGGCTGGCGAACAGGCCGCTGGCTTGTTGCGACGCGTGCTGGCTGATCATCTGCAGCTGGCGCAGGGCCACGGGGATTTCATTCAGCGGCACGGAAGGCAGGCGCCGCAGCAGCTCCTCGGTGCGCTTGAGGCCGAGGCGATTGATCGCCACTTCGAGGTTTTCTGCCGGCTCCGCGAGGCTGCCGTGGGCCTGGTTGTTGGCCTCGCGCATCACGCTCAGCACCAGCGCCGGGCTGTTCTGCATCAGCTCTGCAATATCCCGCAACGAACTGCGGTTGTCGCCGATGGCCTTGCAAACCCGGTCGTGGCTCGCCTGTGGAACAGGCAACAGCACATCGTCCAGGCGCTTTATCCAAGCGGCGAGGGTGGCGGGTTTTTGAGTTGGGACTGTCGTTTCATTTGCCATGATTGGGGCGCGATCATCACTTGCGGTCAACACGCCCGGGACGGGCCGAACTGGTTTTTCGCCATAACGGGCTATAGTCTGGCGCAGATTTGCCGATAAGTAGAACAAGAGTTTTCAACTCTTGCGAATATGACCCTGAACCCGACGGCGCAAGTACTCATCCCCTATGGCTAAAATTATCGGCATCATCGTCGTCATCGCGAGCGTGCTCGGCGGATACGTCCTTTCCCACGGCAAGATTGCGGCGCTGATCCAGCCTTTCGAAGTGCTGATTATCGGCGGTGCGGCGTTCGGCGCATTCCTGCAGGCCAACCCCGGCTACATGACGATGCACGTGATCAAGAAGTCGCTGGGCATGTTCAGCTCGCGCTTCTCCCACACCTTCTACCTGGAAGTGCTGGGGCTGATCTACGAGATCCTCAACAAGAGCCGCCGCGAAGGCATGATGGCCATCGAAGGCGACATCGAGGACGCCACGGCGAGCCCGATTTTTGCCAAGTACCCGGCCGTGCTCAAAGACGAGCGCATGACCGCCTACATCTGTGATTACCTGCGCATCATGTCGTCCGGCAACATGGCGCCCCATGAGCTGGAAGGCCTGTTCGACATGGAACTGTTCAGCCTCAAGGAAGAGCTGGAGCACCCATCCCATGCCGTGACCGGCATCGCCGACGGCATGCCCGGTTTCGGTATTGTTGCCGCGGTGCTCGGGATCGTGGTGACGATGGCCTCCCTCGGTGAAGGCGACCAGAAAGCCATCGGCATGCACGTAGGTGCGGCACTGGTAGGTACCTTCTTCGGTATTCTCGCGGCCTACGGTTTCTTCGGCCCGCTGGCCACGTCCCTGGCCCACGATGCCAAGGAAGAAGTGAATCTGTACGAAGCCATCAAGGCCTGCCTGGTGGCTTCGGCTTCCGGCATGCCGCCATCGCTGGCGGTGGAGTTCGGGCGCAAGGTTCTGTATCCGAAGCACCGTCCAAGCTTCGCTGAGCTGGAACAAGCGGTTCGCGGTCGCTAAGCCATGGAAAACAACCAGCCGATCATCATCAAGCGCGTCAAGCGCTTCGCTGCGGGGCACCATGGCGGCGCCTGGAAAATCGCCTTCGCCGACTTTGCGACGGCGATGATGGCGTTCTTCCTGGTGCTGTGGCTGATGTCCACCGCCACGCCGGAACAGAAGATCGCCATCGCCGGTTACTTCAAGGACCCCATCGGTTTCTCCGAGAGCGGCACGCCTTTTGTGATCGACCTCGGTGGTTCGCCGCAACTGGCGCCCGAGCGCACCATCAACCCGGAAATCAAGACCGACTCGCCGCAGGAAAAGATCCCGATCGAGCGCGACACCGTCGAGAGCATGGCCGAACAGGTCGAGCAGGAACGCCTGGAATTGCTGCTGCAGGAACTGCAAACCAAGGTTGAGGAAAACCCGCAACTGCTGAAGTTCAAGGACCAGATTTCCTTCGAGATCACCCCGGATGGCTTGCGCATCCAGATCACGGACGCCGCCAACCGGCCGATGTTCGATTCCGGCAGTGCACGCTTGAAGCCGTACTTTGAAGACATCCTGCTGGCCATGGCCGACACCATCAAGGCGGTGCCGAACAAGATCAGCATCAGCGGCCACACCGACGCCAAGCCGTATGCGGGCCAGGGCGACTTCGGCAACTGGGAGCTCTCGGCCAACCGGGCCAATGCCGCGCGTCGTGCACTGGTGGCCGGCAGCTATCCGGACCCGCAAGTGGCACGGGTGGTGGGGTTTGCTTCCTCGCAGCTGTTTGATCCCAAGGATCCGTTCAATCCGATCAACCGACGCATCGATATCGTCGTGCTGACCAAAAAGGCCCAGCGGGCGATTGAAGGCGACCCACCTGCGACGCCACCGGCGCCGACCCAGGGTGAAGGCGCGCCGGGCGAAGTGCCGGCAGACCCGAACGCACTGCCGCCCGAGCAGGAGCCGCTGCCGGCCCATGAGCTGCGGCAGAAGCTGAACCTGTTTGATGACGGCGGGATGAAAGACCCGACTCTGCCCGCCACGGGTTCATGAGGCCGTCAGACTCAATCGGTTGCTTCGACGATTAAAAAAGCCCCGGGTTCTCGGGGCTTTTTTCTGTCGGTTGTATCAGAGCGGGAGGTAGGCCTTCACACCGTCAATCACGCCTCGCATATCTTCCGCGCCCAAGCGCGGCACGAAATACTCTCGCCCAGTGGTCCTGGTCTTTCTGTGCAGTTTGTCCAGTCGTTCGAAACTGACCGTGTAGATCATGTCGCATTTCACCCACAGCGCTTTATAGCCATCGGTATGCAGCGGATTGGTTCGCAATAAATGGTGCCAGTCGTGCTGGATGTCAGGCGCTGTGGAGGAAATCGGGACCACTGTGCACAGTTTTCGGCTGTGGGTGACAGTCGGCGAGATCACAACGACTTTGCGGATCTTCAGCATTTCGGGCGCTACAAAGCCCCGAGTGAAGTCGCACAGAAGAACATCGCCTTGTTTGGGATGGTAGTAGAGAGGCAATCGTTGATTCCCCGGAAAAAGCAAAGCCGCCCGAAGGCGGCTTCATTCGACACGCAGTGGAGCTTGCTTCGCCCCTTCTGCGCCGCTGGATCAACCCCGAAAAGGATCCAGACTCCTGCCAGCTTGCGCTGGTGACGGAACGAGTATGAGCATTGGGAAAATCGAATTCAAGCTGGCTTGCGTCATGGGCCGCCCAGTTGCAGCGGATTCTTGATGGCTGACTCGATTTAATCAATGGGGTCGGGGGTTCCGTGCCGTGCCTTATGTGTATCAAGGCATGGCACGGCACCGGTTTGCTGCTTAGTAACTGGTCTCGGGCAAGCTGGCGATGATCGAGCGATAGCTGTTCATTCGCTGCTGCTGCACGCGGCCGTCTTCCAGTGCCTTGAGCAGGGCGCAACCCGGCTCGCGGTCATGTTTGCAGTCACGGAAGCGGCAGGTGCCGATCAAGTCGTTGAACTCGATAAAGCCCGCTTCAACATCGGCACGGCTCACATGGCCCAGGCCGAATTCACGGATGCCGGGGGAGTCGATCAGCTCGCCGCCGCCCGGAAAGTGGAACAATCGCGCGGTGGTGGTGGTGTGGGTGCCCTGGCCGGACAGCTCCGACAGCGGGCCAACACGGGTTTCGACTTCCGGCAACAGGCTGTTGACCAGGGACGACTTGCCCACGCCCGACTGGCCGACGAACACGCTGATGCGCCCGTCCAGTTCAGTCTGTAACTGTTCCATGCCATTGCCGTGATGCGCCGAGACTTCCAGCACCGGGTAGCCGAGGGTGCGGTACACCGCCAGCAACGCGTTGAGCGCCGGGGCGTTCTGTTCGTCGATCAGGTCGAATTTGTTCAGCAGCAACAGCGGGCGAATGCCGGCGTGTTCGGCGGCTACCAGGTAGCGGTCGATCAGGTTGGCATGGGGTTCGGGCAGTGGCGCGAAGACAATGACGATCATGTCGACGTTGGCCGCTACCGGCTTGAGCTGGCCACGGCTGTCGGGGCGACGCAGTTCGGTGGTGCGCGGCAACTGGGCGACGATCACGCCGATGCCCTGGTTGCCGGCACGCCATACCACCTTGTCGCCGGTCACCAGCGCTGGCAGGTTGGCGCGCAGGTGGCAACGGAACACCTGGCCGGCGTGATCGCCTTCGGTGGCCTCGACTTCGACCTGCACACCGAAGTGCGCGATCACCAGGCCCGTTTGCTCGGGGCCCAGGTCGCCGCCCTCAAGCGCTTCCACGGCGGAGGATTCACGTTTGGCGGCGCGGGCAGCGCGTTCGCCCTGAATCTTTTCGATGCGCCAGTTTTGGCGACGGTTGAGCTGGCGTTTGGCCATTGGTGTTCCGTGTCGATAATGCAAAGGTTAGGTGAAACGGTCGCGAGTCTAGCACGCCCTGCCTGCTAAACTGCGCAGCTACGCCAAGGTGCCAAGGAACCACGACATGCAAAACCCACAGAACCTGATTTGGATCGATCTGGAAATGACCGGTCTGAACCCTGACACCGACGTCATCATCGAGATGGCGACCATTGTCACCGACAGCAACCTCAACACCTTGGCCGAAGGTCCGGTGATCGCCATTCACCACAGCGACGCGGTGCTGGCCACCATGGACGAGTGGAACACCCGCACCCACGGCAACTCGGGCCTGACCCAGCGTGTGCGCGACAGCCGCGTGAGCATGGCCGAGGCTGAAGCCGAAACCATCGCCTTCCTGGAAAAGTGGGTGCCCAAGGGCAAGTCGCCGATCTGCGGCAACAGCATTTGCCAGGACCGCCGCTTTCTCTATACCCACATGAAGGCGCTGGAAAGCTACTTCCACTACCGCAACCTGGACGTGTCGACCTTGAAGGAGCTGGCCGCGCGCTGGGCGCCGGAAGTCAAAGACAGCTTCCACAAGGGCAGCACCCACCTGGCGCTGGACGATATTCGCGAGTCGATTGCCGAGTTGCAGCATTACCGCAAGCATTTCATCAAGTTCTAAAGCGGTAATACCTGAGCCCAGCGGGCTTTTGTGGCGAGGGGCTTGTCTGTGGCGAGGGGGCTTG